>QMKT01000077.1 GCA_003646505.1 Campylobacterota bacterium | reverse complement strand
TTACACTTGATGGTAAGATTTTAGCCATAGAAGCACATCAAAAAGCAGGAACTTCACATGCTGAAGTACTGGCTTTGCTTTCAGCCTACGAAATACTTTCAGATACTTTGATAGATTTTAATCCCCAGGATGCAAAACAAGCCCATATTTTTCTCTTATCCCTGCCTGAAGACTTTTTTAAACACTGTACTATTTATGTGACACTTGAACCTTGTTCCCACACAGGTAAAACACCCTCCTGTGCTTCCCTCTTGGCATCATTGGCACTTTCGCGTGTGGTGATAGGTATGCACGATCCCATCATTGGACATGACTGTGGTATGAAACAATTGGAACACACAAGTATTGGCATCCTTGAAGAGGCATGTAAAGCACTACTTGAACCTTTTGTGATATGGCATAAAAGAGCATTTGTTTTATTTAAATTAGCGCAAACTTCCAATGGTCGAATAGGTGATGGATATCTGAGTTCCAAAGCTTCTTTAACCCATGTACATAAGCTAAGAGAAGTGTGCGATACATTGTTTATCGGTGGTAATACAGTTAGAAAAGACAGACCTACTTTAGATTGCCGATTTACAGAAGCACAAGCACCTTCTGTCAAAATATATGCAAAAGAAGATAACTTTGATAGAGATATACCGCTTTTTGGTATTGAAAACAGAGAGGTTGAGATCATCAGTACGTTGGATTTTTTAGATACGCCTTCTTTTGTCATAGTAGAGGGTGGAGAGGGAATGTTGAAGGCACTTAAAGAGAAAATAGACTGGGTGCTACTCTATCAAACACCTAAGCTCTCTAGGCATCATTTATCCTATAATACTACAATGAATTTAGAGTTTCTTCATTTTGATCAAAAAGATGTAGACTTACTCGTGTGGAGCAAACAAATTGGGCATTGAAAAATTAGAAGATAAACAAGAAAAACAAGAAAAAATAGTTACCATGTTTGATGATATCGCATCAACCTATGACAGAGCAAATAGAGTGCTGAGTATGGGTATTGATATACAATGGCGTAAAAAAGGCTGCGATAAAGCCTTTGAAATACTAAACAGAAACACTTTGTCACAGATCACAGATGTTGCAACCGGGACTGGTGATCTACTTATTTACTGGAAAGAACAAGCTGAAAAAAACAATGTTGTCATTGATAAATATGTCGGTATAGACCCTTCTGTCGGAATGCTTGAAGTGGCTAAAGGTAAGGTAGATTTTGCAGAGTTCATTGAAGGGAAGGCGCAGGAGCTTCCTATAGCTGATGAAAGTACTGATGTTATTTCTATCTCTTATGGTATTCGTAATGTGGTAGACCGTGTTGAAGCACTGCAAGAGTTTTATCGTGCATTAAAACCAAATGGTATTGTCATGATCTTAGAGTTTACCAAACAGGAACGTAGTGGATTAGTCGATAAAGTGGTAGATTTTGGTATGAAAAAAGTTTTACCTAAGATTGGTGGGTTTATCTCTAAAAACTATGAGGCATATCAATATTTACCAGAGTCTATTGAAGAGTTTTTGACAACAGAAATGTTAGCTAAAGAGTTAGAAGAGGCGGGCTTTGAGATGAAATATACAAAATCTTTTTCTATGGGTATTTCAACACTGTTAGTCGCACAAAAAAAATAACTCACCATTAAAGGAGTCACATGTCACAAGCTATGATGAGTGTCTCCTCGCTCAATACCAAGATCAAATCTCTACTGGAAGCTACCTTCATGCATATTTTGGTAGAAGGTGAGGTGGCATCTGCTACTTACCATAGTTCGGGACATCTCTATTTTTCTGTCAAAGATAAAGGGAGTTCGATCAAGTGTGTCATGTGGCGTTCAGCTGTAGCCAAAATGAAGTTCCGTATAGAAAAAGGGATGCATATTGTGGTTGAAGGTTCAGTATCTGTCTATACACCAAGAGGCGAATATCAGTTCCAAACAGTTAGAATAGAGCCTTATGGTCAAGGTGCACTGGCTTTAGCCTATGAACAGCTCAAAGAAAAACTGAAAGAAAAAGGTTACTTTGATGCTGGGAGAAAACAGGCTATTCCCAAACACATTCAAAAAATAGCATTGGTCACAGCCAAAGAAAGTGCGGCACTGTATGATATGCTTAAGATCATAGAGAAACGTTGGCCTCTTCTTGAAGTGATGGTTATTGATACACTTGTGCAGGGTGAGCAGGCAGCTACACAGATAGCCAAGTCTTTAGTTTATGCAGACAGTTTAGGTGCAGATGTTGTGGTTGTTGGGCGTGGTGGAGGTTCAGCTGAAGATCTATGGAGCTTTAATGAAGAAGTGGTAGCAGATGCTATTTTTATGATGCAGACACCGGTTGTATCTGCAGTAGGACATGAGGTTGATGTGATGATCTCTGATCATGTTGCTGATCTTCGTGCACCTACACCCTCTGCGGCTATGGAAATGATACTTCCTGATGTACAGGAAATACATTATACTTTATCTGAAATCTCAGAACGATTTGCATATACAATCAGGCAAAAACTACACTACTCTGTGCGTGATCTAAAACATGTGGAAGAGGTACTGCTAAGATCTTCTCCTTCTCGGTTACTTCTTGAAACAGCCAATGAATTCAAACGTTTGCAAGAGGACTTTAACCGTGTTGTTGCGTATAAATTGGAAAAATTTTCCTCCAGTATCCCGACAGTACTTAAAACTTATAGCCAAAGTGTTGCCTTGACACTACAGCAAAAAGAGCAACATTTGGGATATCTTCATAAAAAGTTAAGTATGAGTGATCCAAAACTACAGCAACGTAAAGGCTGGGGAAAAGTATCACTAGAGGGAAAAACAGAAGAGCTTAGTAGCATTAAAACAGATCAGAAATTTATACTTGAAGATACTAAAGTACGAATTGAGGCATTATGTTTATATAAACATGAGTTTTAATAGAGCTATGATATAATTTAAACCAATAATAACAAGGTTGTACAATGGAGTCTATCTTTGAAAAACTAACGCAACTGACACAAACAGAATATTTAATACTTACCATATGTTTCTCAATTATTATTTTCTTCATGACCATCTATTCTCTTAATAAAGAAAAAAAGAAACTTTCAAAAACGGTTGACAGCAATGTAAAGGTTTTTCAAAAAACATGTGACATCTCTGAAAATGCGACCATGATACTTTCTGCTAAAAATGAAGTGTTGTATGCGAATGATTCCATGATAAGACTGATGCAGTTTAATAATAACTTTTTATCAAAGAAGTTGGATACTATAGCAGAGATCAAAGTGAAAAAAGACTGGGTAGTATTAGATACATTGATCAAAGAATGTTGTATAGACTCGGATGATACTGCGCTCTCCTATCCCAAGTCTCACCTTAAACTTTCAGAAGGTGACGAAATACCTATTACTTTTCATATGGATAACATCCTTATGAGCAACTTCGATGAAGAGATATGTCATGTGGTTACTATAGAGGACTTAAGTAAAGAAATAGAACGTTCCAATTCACATTTTAGACATCAACTTACTAATTTACCAAACCAATTACAGGCCAATAAAGATCTACCGGCATTTTTTTCAAAAGCCCATTTAGAAAAAAATAAACTGGCACTTATGCTTATGCATTTAGATAACTATTCAATGTTAAGATCTATTATAGGGTATGAACAAGCAAATGATGTACTTAAAAAGTTTGCCAGACATTTAGAGACAGTAGGGGTCAATTTAAATATATCCGTGTATCATACTTTTGACAATCACTTTTTACTTACTGTAACAAACCTACACTCGATGGATGAGGCAAAAACGTTTGTTGAGGATATTCAGACTAGACTGGCAACATTTTACAAGATGGAAGATGTCAATTTACATTTAACTGTTTCAACGGGTATAGCCATATATCCAGACAGTGGGAGCATACGTAAATTACTTGATTATACCTATAGGGCATTGGCAAAAGCAGAGCAGGAAGGTGATGGGAAGATCCATATTTTCATTCCAGAAGAATCTGACAGTAACTATGATGAATTGAGATTACATAATGATATGCAGGGGGCTTTGAATAATGGTGATTTTGAAGTCTATTATCAGCCTATTATTCAAGTAGAAAATAGGGAGATCGTAGCAGCAGAAGCACTTATAAGATGGAAACATGCTCAGTATGGCATGATTCCTCCTGATATGTTTATTTCACTTATGGAAAAAACAGGTTTTATCATTAAATTAGGCCAGTATGTACTTGAAGAAGTACTTAAGCAGCAAAAACGCTGGGAACTCTTCAAATTTAAACAGATCGAAATCTCAATTAACGTGTCTATGATAGAGATAAACACCGGTGAATTTGTGCAGCATGTTGAAAGAAAACTGGGAGAGCATCAGATCAATCCTAAATTACTTAAGTTTGAGATCACAGAGGGGACTGCAATGATCAACGAATCTGAAACGGTTAGGTATTTTCTTGCATTAAAAAGATTGGGAGTAGGGATCTCTCTGGATGATTTTGGTACAGGGTACACTTCTTTTGGATATTTGAAAAAATTTCCTGCAGATAATTTAAAAATTGACAAGAGTTTGGTAGATTATATATTAACCAATGAAGAAGATCAAAGAATTGTAAAAGGGATCATAGAATTGGCACATACTTTAGGTATGCAAGTGGTAGTAGAAGGTATAGAAAACAAAAAAATGGTAGATATGATAGCGTCTTACGGATGTGATTATATGCAAGGGTATCATTTTGCAAAACCGTTACCTGTGTTTGAATTTCAGAAATTATTGCGATAAGGAAAGAAGAATCAATGGATATGATAATTATAGCTGCGGTAGGTATAGTACTAGTTTCCTTGTCTTTGGGATTAAATATTTGGTATAAAAGAAAAATGTACCATATCTCAGATGAGCTGACACTTTTAAAAAAAGAGAAAGAATATTACAGTGAAGCGATCATGGTGTTGTCTGATGTGCATGAAATCATTTATGCAAATAAAAGTGCAAAAATATTATTTGGATTGAATGAATCTTATCAGAGAATGACAGAAGCTAAAGAGATTCAATTGAAAATTGATACTTCTTACCCGGATGATTTTTTTAAAGTGCTAAAGAAAGCAATAGAAAGAAAAGAAGATAGTTTTCATTTGCAAAATGTTTTATTGGCGACTGAGGGGAAAATGAGACAAGTCAATATTTATGTAGATAAAAGTGAGTGGAATGTAAACAAAACGATCTCATGTGTGATCGATATGCAGCCTATAAGTCCTGTAGAAGATAAAAGTGTCGTAAAAGAAGCAGGGAGCACGGATTATTTAACAGGAATGTCCAGCCAGTTTTTAGCACTTTCTAATATCAACTCTTTGAGTATGGAGTCTGAAAAGAGTTCAGATACTTTTACACTTTTTTTATTGGGGATAGATCATTTTAATGATATTCAAATAACTTTAGGTCTTGGATATACCAATCGTATTTTAAAAAGTATGGCACAATATTTTATAGATAATCCAAATAAAAATATGAAAAGTTATCGTATGGATGGCGATAAGTTCATGGTACTTATAAAGAATATTAAAGAAGAAAATGAAGCACGAAAGATTGCACGAGATATCCTTGTCTCTGTGGGTAATATCTATAGAGATAATAATGATATTCGCTTAACCTGTTCCATAGGTATATCCTCTTATCCGAAAGACGGAACGAATGCCACAAAATTGATAGATAATGCCTATATAGCATTAAATAAAGCACAGCTTCAAAGTGAATCCAATATTGGGTTCTTTAATGACGAATATCAGGCAGTACGTGCGGATGACATTAAAATGAATCAAGAAATTCGTAAGGGCTTAAAGAATAATGAATTTTTATTGCATTATCAGCCTATTTTTGATCTTGAGGGTGAAAACCTCATTGGTGCTGAAGCACTGATCAGATGGAAACATCCTGAACATGGACTCATTTCAGCAGATAAATTTTTGCACGTTGCAGAAAAAACAGGGCTTATTGTAGAACTTGGAGAATATGTCTTTAGCGAAGCTATTAAGCAAAGAGAACGTTGTGACAGGACACAAGATCAAAACTTTAAAATCACGATTAACCTTTCGCTAAAAGAGATGCAGGTTACAGCACTTATTCCTAGACTCGAAATGTTGTTTTCTAAACATAAAGTGGCTAGAAATACCATTAATCTTGACATAAGTGAAAGTTCAGCGATGGAGAATATCGATAAAACGGCAAATGATTTTAAATTATTAAAAGATTTTGGTATATCGCTCTCTTTGGATCATTTTGGTGCAGGGTATTCTTCTTTTAAATATTTGGCACTTTTACCTATTGATACGATCAAGATCGACAGAGCACTTATTTTTGATATAACGTTGAATCTAAGTCATCAAACAACTGTTAAGGCAATAGTAGATCTAGCCCACACTTTAGGATATAAAGTTGTTGCAGAGGGGGTGGAAACGTCACAGGAAGCCACTATATTAAGTTCATTACACTGTGATTATGCGCAGGGATATTTATATTCCAGGCCATTACCGGCAGAAGAGTTTGAAGCATTATTATCAGAGGGCCCTTAAGAACGACATAATTGTCGTTCTTATTCGGGAAGATGATTTTACATCATTCCTGGCATACCACCCATAGAAGGCATGTCAGGTTGTGCAGAAGGCAGTTCAGGTATATCAGAAACAGTTGCTTCTGTTGTAAGAAGCAAAGAAGCTACGGATGTAGCATTTTGCAGGGCAACTCTCGCCACTTTGAGGGGATCAATGATACCTGCTTCAAGCATATCTACATATTCACCCGTGGCAGCATTAAATCCTAAGTTATCTTGATTAGCATTTGCAATTTTATCGGCCACAACACCTGCATCAAAACCTGCATTTTTCGCGATCTGTTTCATGGGTGCGAATACGGCTCTTAAAATGATTTCTGCACCTACTGCTTCATCTTCTTTTAGATCAAGATCTACCGCTTGACTTGCCTTAATAAGTGCAGCACCCCCACCAATAACAATACCCTCATCTACAGCAGCTTTTGTTGCAGACAGTGCATCGTCCACTCTGTCTTTTTTCTCTTTCATTTCAGTTTCAGTTGCAGCACCTACTTTGATCACGGCAACACCACCAGCAAGCTTTGCAAGACGTTCTTGTAATTTTTCTTTATCATATTCACTTGTTGTGGTGCTTACTTGTGTTTTGATCTCACTGACTCTTGCTATAACAGCATTTTTGTCACCTTTTCCATCTACAATGACCGTATTGTCTTTGTCTATGACTACTCGGCCTGCTTGACCCAGGTCGGAGAGTGTTGCTTTCTCCAGTGTAAGACCAAGTTCTTCTGTGATGAGTGTTGCCCCTGTTAAGATAGCAATATCTTTAAGCATCTCTTTTTTTCTGTCACCAAAGCCTGGGGCTTTTACTGCAGTGATGTTCAATACACCTTTGAGTTTATTTAGTACTAAAGTAGAGAGTGCTTCCCCTTCAATATCATCTGCGATGATAAGAAGTGGTCTGCCGCTTTGTTGTACTTGTTCTAACATTGGAACCAAGTCTTTAAGAGAAGCCACTTTTGAATCTGTTACAAGAATGATCGGTGTTTCAAGCTCACATGTCATTTTTTCGGTGTTCGTTACAAAATATGGAGAGATGTACCCTCTGTCAAATTGCATACCTTCAACCACTTCAAGATCATCATTGATCCCTTTGGCTTCTTCAACCGTGATCACACCATCTTTTCCTACTTTTTCCATGGCTTCAGCAATGAGATTACCGATGGTTTCATCGGAATTCGCAGAAATAGTCGCAACTTGTGCGATCTCTTTTTTGTCTTTGACCTCTTTGGACATTTTTTGAAGTTCTTCAATAATAGCCGTGGATGCTTTGTCCATACCTCTTTTTACTTCAATAGGATTAGCCCCTGCTGTAATGTTTCTAAGACCTTCTTTAAAGATAGCATGAGCCAATACAGTAGCAGTTGTAGTACCATCACCCGCTTCATCAGCAGTGTTGTTTGCCACTTCTTTCACCAGTTGAGCACCCATATTTTCAAGTGAATCTGCCAATTCTATTTCTCTGGCAACACTCACACCATCTTTTGTGATATGGGGTGCACCATAACTTTTTTGTATAAGTACATTTCGACCTCTTGGTCCCATTGTTACTTTAACTGCATCAGCAAGTTTGCTAACACCTGCAAAAAGTCCGTTTCTAGCTGTATCTGAATAAAATATTTCTTTTGCCATGTTTCTTCCTTAATTGTTAATAATTATTTAATTAAACCAAGCACTTCTTTGCTTAGTAATATGAGGTATTCCTGACCCTCTATAGTAATTTCCATGCCAGAAAAATTAGCAAATACTACAGTGTCACCTAGGTTGATACCATCTTCTTTTGCATCAGGTCCTACAGCAGTTACTTTACCTTCAAGTGGTTTTTCTTTAGCAGTATCCGGGATATAAAGTCCAGATGCCGTTTGGTTTGATTGTTCTTCACGAATGACTAAAAGTCTGTCTTTTAATGGTTCAAATGCCATAGTTAATTCCTTCATTTATTATGATTTAATGTATTTTAACCACTTTACCTAAAATACTATTGACATCTAAGTATCATTTAGATAAAATTCCGTCTCTTCACAAAGATGTCAAGGTAGCTCAGCTGGTTAGAGCGCTGGTCTCATAAGCCGGAGGTCGAGGGTTCGAGTC
>QMKT01000076.1 GCA_003646505.1 Campylobacterota bacterium | reverse complement strand
AGTGTATCATCACCTATGGAACTTGCTGCCCTTAATGCCTCTTCCGCATCGCCACGTTCTAAAATACCAAATTTATTGTGTGCATGGTGTGCCCATACACCTGCGTAACAGTCTGCTTGAAGTTCTACTTTTACTTGTAAAGCATTGGCTTTCGTGCTGCTACCACCCCAACTCTGTTTTGCTTTTTGAACTTTAGCGAGTGTACCTTGCAGGTTTTGTATGTGATGCCCTACTTCATGTGCAAGCACATATGCCTGTGCAAAGTCACCAGGTGCAGAATGGTTTTTAGCCAACTCTTCAAAAAAGCTTTGGTCTAGGTATACTTTCTGATCAGCAGGACAGTAAAAAGGTCCCATTGCAGAAGAGGCAAAACCACAACCACTTTTGGTACCTCCACGATAAAGTACCATAATAGGTTCTTTATATCTCATACCATATTTAGGAAGCACCGTATTCCAAACCTCTTCTGTGTACCCAAGTGTGGTTTTCATAAAGTCTGACATTTGATTATCTTTGGCTTCATTAGCTACAGTAGTTTTACCTGTTGGAGTACCCATACCTATAAGTGCCAGTGGATTAAACCCAGCAAAATACGCAGCTGCGCCTAAACCAATAATCGCCCAGCCAAATTTTGTCTTAAGCAATGGCTTTATAAGTGGCCATATGATCATCATAGTTTGCATAGAGGGTGCACCCCGTCCTCCACCACCTGATGTTGCTCTTCTATCTTCAACATTAGTGCTCTTTCTTCCACCTTTCCATTTCATAATATTCCCTTTAGCATTCTAATTTTATTTATTAAATTATACCAACCAAAAGTAAAAATCCACTACAATTAGAACAATAAATATGCATTACTTCATACATATAAAGGAATCACTCTGTGTCTTTAGCCTTAGCAAGAAAATACCGTCCTGCCACCTTTGATGACCTCATAGGTCAAGAGGCAGTTTCACAAACACTCTCCCTTGCACTTGATGGCAACAGACTCTCTCATGCCTACCTTTTTTCCGGACTTAGAGGGAGTGGTAAAACCTCTACTGCACGTATTTTTGCAAAAGCGTTACTCTGCGAGAAGGGTGAGACCTCCCACCCTTGTGGCACATGTACACACTGTGTTATGGCTAGAGATAACAGTCATATGGATATCATCGAAATGGATGCAGCTTCCAACCGTGGTATTGATGACATTAAAGACCTTATAGAACATACCAAATACAAACCTTCTTCCGCACGCTACAAGATCTTTATCATTGATGAAGTCCATATGCTCACACCACAGGCCTTTAATGCACTCCTCAAAACCCTTGAAGAACCACCTGATTTTGTTAAGTTTATTTTAGCCACCACAGATCCTCTGAAACTGCCTGCGACCATCCTTTCACGTACACAACATTTTCGCTTTAAAAAGATACCTCAGAACCTCGTGCTTAAACATTTGGAACACATCTTAGATCTTGAGAATGTAGGCTATGAAAGAGACGCTCTAGATATCATCGCACGTTCTGGAGCAGGAAGTCTTAGAGATTCTCTCACCTTACTGGATCAAGCCATTGTCTATTCTAAAAACTTTGTAGATGTGGGTACGGTTACGGGTATGCTGGGTATCATAGAACCCAGCCACCTGGAAGCCTTACTTCATGATATCATGCACAAAGACAGCACAAAAATACTGGCCTTTATTAGGATGGCAACCGATTATGAAGCTGAAATGATACTCGATGAGCTTACACTCTATCTTAAAGATCTGCTGCTAAACGGCAATGGTACATTCTCTCCTATGATCATAGAGCGTTTCTTTAGAGTGATCGCAGAATCAAAATCATTACTCGCTATTGGGAGCGATGGTGAGTTTGTACTCTCTCTGGCTCTTTTTAAAATGATGGAATCCCTTGAGATCAAAGACATAGACACTATGATCCGTGGACTCGAACAAGAACTAAAAGGTGTAGAAGTCTCAGAGATCATGGTAAGCACACCTTCTCCTGACCTCACTGTACTTCCAGATGTCATCACAATTACTGAAGATGAGATCATTGCAACGCTACCTGCTATAGAGACAATAGCAAGAAAAGAAGCTACAGATACACTGACTTCTGAGAAAATGCCTCATGATACTCAAGATAACAATGCAGAGGTCAATCCCCGTGTTGACTCAGGACAGACACAGGGGTCTATCCCTACGGAGACTATTGAAGAGCCTGCTGTAACAGAAGCACCCATAGCACAGATAAACCCTCATCAAAAAACATTTGATCAACTTGTTAAAAAACTTTATGACAGAAATTATGATCTAGGTGCATGTTTTGAACGTAATATTGCATTTGAAAGTTTTGCAGACAACAAATTAACCTGGGCTTCCATGACAGAGGGAGATGATAAGAAAACGCTGATCAATCACTGGGGACTCATCAATATGTTTGTAAAAGACATCTTTGGTTTTGAAACTAAGATCGTCAATATCGCTAAAAAAAAAGTAGTTGAGTCTTCGACCACTTCAACAAGTTCAGTAACCGAAGCTCAAAAACCACAAATAAAAAAGATGGATGAGCCTACCGAAGTCCCACATCAAGATGCAGATTCTGCTTCCATGATAGAAGATATCGAAATGAAAAGTTCTTGTATCTCTCCGGAGGCAGGAGATACAGAAGCAGCAAAAGAGAAAGACCCCTCCACCCTACTAAATGAACCCATGATCAAAGAAGCTATTGCTCTGTTTAACCCAAAGAAAGTACGTATTAAAAGAAATACCTAAGAGTACAGGAACCGCGTAATTTGTTCACGGACAAACGATAGTTTCCACATTAAAATTCTTTACCTAAACAAGTTTAGGGTTCCAAAGAACTGACCCTATTCCATCCAAGCCTGAGTAACAATCTTAGGCTTATCATCATAAATCTTAATCTTCTCAGCCCCTACACAACGGCCATTTTCATCTAATTCAAACACGATCATTTGCAAGATAGCTTTACACTCATCTAGTACGTCATAATGTCCACTCAATGATGTTAAAAAACGTTTTATTGGTATAGTATCATCCATGCCTATCACGCCGTCTCTACAACCTGTAAGACCAACATCGCTGACATAACAACATCCACTTACTATTTGTAAATCATCTGTTGCAACATGTGTATGTGTACCTAGTATAGCAGAGACATCATTTTTTAGTATTTGACGTAAAGCATTCTTTTCCGAAGTTGCTTCAGCATGTATATCGATGATAATATGTTTAATATTTTGTGCTTGAAGTTTTTTGACCTCTTCTACTATCATCGTAAAAGGGTTATCTACCATAGGCATCGTGTAATGTCCCATAAGATTGATAATAGCTACTTCATAGCCTAAAAGTGTTGTTTTATATAATCCCTCACCAGGAGTTTCTTTGGGGTAATTAATAGGTCTAATAAGGGGATAAGTGTCAAACATAGTGAGGATCTCTTTTTTATCAAAGCTATGGTTACCTCCGGTCATCATATCCACACCATAACCAAGTAATTCTATACAATTTTTTTCAGTCAGTCCAAACCCGTGAGAAGCATTTTCATAATTAGCGATCGTAAAGTCAATGAAGTGTTCTTGCTGAAGTCTTTTAAGATGTCGTTTCAACATCAAGCGACCGGGTTTACCTACGATATCACCAATAAACCCAATTTTCAAGTTTATTCCTACTTACTAACTGCTTTACCTGCAAAAGGCAATAATGCAGATGCCCAGGTCAATCCACCGCCAAAAGTATCAAGCAACATCAATTCCCCATTTTGAAGTCTTCCAGACTCCCAAATATCATTGATCGCCATAGGGATAGAAGCTGCTGAAGTATTTCCATATTTTCCGACAGTCAGTACTACCTGTTCTTCTTTCATCTTTAAGGCATCACCTACGGCTTTAATAATACGGTAATTTGCCTGATGAGGAATAAAATGGGGGATATCATCTGAATTTATCTCATTTTTAGCCAATATTTCTTTCACGTCTTTCGTGAGTGTTTTTACTGCCAATTTAAAGGTTTCATTTCCCTTCATTTGTACGTATTGAAGTCCTTCATCAAGTACTTTTTGGCTCACTGGATTTATAGATCCAGGTGCTGGTGTTACCAAAAAGTCTGCATAAGAACCATCTGCTGAAGCATGCAGGTCTATGAAACCTTCTTCTTCTTTATCTGTTGCACATATCATCGCTGCACCTGCACCATCACCAAATAAAATACAGGTACTTCTATCTGTATAATCTACGATTGAAGAGAATTTTTCAGCACCTACTATCAATACATTCTTTTTCATTCCAGATTCTACAAATGCTTTGGCCACAGAAAGCAAATAAACAAATCCACTACACGCTGCGGAGATATCAAATGCCTGAACATCTTTAATGTCCAATTTATCTGAAATGATACACGCAGTTGAAGGCATATTAAAATAGTCTGGTGTTACTGTCGCACATATAACCAAGTCTATATCATCTTTGGCTACACCAGAGCGTTCTATGGCAAGTTCACAGGCTTTGGCTGCCATATCACTCGTATACTCACCCTCTGCAGCTATATGACGTTCAGAAATACCCGTACGTTTCACGATCCACTCATCAGTAGTATCAACCATCTTTTCAAGATCAGCATTGCTTAAAATTTTCTCTGGTACATAAGCACCTATAGATCTAAATGAAGCATAAATTTGTGACATAGTGATCCTTAACTAATAATATATAGTCTATAAGTTTACCATAAATTTATGGGGAGAGTCTAAAAGAAGAGGAGAAAAAAGGAACAAACGTGCAGTTGTTCCTTTATGTATTATACGTTTTGGCTACTTTGAGCTAAAAGTGCTTCAATCGTAGTGTTGACATCTGATTCAACATAAGAGATCGCTTGGAATACAGCATTTTTGATGGCTTTAGGACTAGATGCACCATGAGAAATGATTGCACATCCTTTAAGTCCGAGTAGAGGTGCTCCACCATATTCATCTTTATCAACTTGCTTTTTCATGTTTCCAAAGACTTTTTTCTTCATCATCAACGCACCAACCTTAGCGGGCAATGATTTACGAATATACTGCTTCATCAAATCAAATATAGTAGAGACTGCGCCTTCTGCAGTTTTAAGTAAAATATTACCTGTAAACCCATCACAGACAACCACACTCACTTTACCATTAAAAATGTCTTTACCTTCAACATTACCAATAAAACCATCCAATGCTTTAAGTAGAGGGAAGGTTGCTTTGGTTAGTTCATTCCCCTTAGAGTCTTCAGAACCATTTGCAAGTAACCCTACTTTAGGGTTACTTATCTTCATGATCTTAGATGCATACGCTTCGCCCATGGCACCAAATTGGAAAAGATTTTCAGGCTTACAATCTGTGACTGAACCGACATCAAGTACCAGTGTCTTGTCTTTAGTAATACTAGGCATTAAAGTCGCAAGTGCTGGTTTTTTAATACCTGGAATTCTACCCATTCGTAAAGTAGCTGCGGTCATCGTAGCCCCTGAGTGTCCAGCTGAAAGTACAGCATCAGCCTTACCTTCACGTACCAATTCTACTGCTTTAAAAATAGAAGAATCCTTACGTTTTAGGGCATCTGTTGCAGCATCAGACATAGCAATGACATCAGAAGCTTGTTCAAACTCTACTTTATCAATATAATATTGTGGGAGAAATTCTAGTATTTGTTCTTTGTCACCTACAAGTATAGGCAAAAATTGTTTTTCATCCAGTGCTTGAATCACACCATCTATGATGGGCTCAGGACCAAAGTCCCCGCCCATAGCGTCAATCGCGATTTTAATCATCAAGATTACGCTTTAGTTGCTTTATACTCACCAGTAGTCATATTCATGTGGTGAGGCATTCTCCATGTTCCATCTGCATCTTTAACAGGCATTGGTAATGTCAATTTGTAATGTGTTCTTCTTTTTGCTGCTCTTGTGTGACTCACACGTCTTTTAGGTACTGCCATTTTATATTCCTTATTTGAATGTTATTATTGATGTCTTCTTGAAAATAAGCAAAGCCTATCTTTCAATTCATCTCACTAAATTCTCGTTTTAAAACTCGATCTCAAAGTCTTCATCATTATTGTCACATTTGTCACAGTAATGATAGCTACTTTCTATTGAAGTAATTTCACTCTCTAGTATGTACGAAAGATCAATTTCGCCATCTAAAAATTCAATTATATCTAAATCAACTTTATCTTCAGAAACTAAATCACTTAGTTTAAGTCGTAGCTTATTGTCTATCATGTATCCATATATGTCTCCACATCTGTCACATGACAACTCAATTTCACCACACATTTGTGCATCTAAAGTTACTTGATGATAACCGCTTTTTTGTAGAGTTCCCTCAAGCCTTACACCCTTTGAACTAAGTCCAATGGGTTTTGCTGTGGAACCTATCTTATCAAATACAATTTTCATAAGGAGTTTCCTTAAACTGTATTAGTTGATCTCTCTTTGTGCAAAAAAGAAATTGATTTCATTTGTTGCATTTTCAACAGAATCTGAACCATGTACAGCATTTGCATCAATACTATCTGCAAAGTCTGCTCTGATTGTACCAGCTTCTGCTTCTGCAGGGTTAGTGGCACCCATAAGGTCTCTGTTTGTTTGCATTGCATTGTCACCTTCAAGTACAGTTACAACAACTGGACCAGAGATCATAAAGTCTACAAGGTCTTTAAAGAAAGGTCTTTCAGCATGTATAGCGTAAAATGCTTCAGCATCTACACGTGAAAGTCTGATTTTTTTAGTGGCTGCAATTCTAAGATTTGCTGCTTCAAATCTTGCAAGAATTTGTCCAACAACGTTTTTAGCTACTGCATCTGGTTTAATGATTGATAATGTTTGTTCCATACTTATATTCCTAAGCGATTATTTACTTCCAATTAACTATTGAGGAAAGTATTCGGGCGGGATTATATCGAAAAATATTTTAATGTGAGTTTAAATTCTGTAAATAAGAATGGGGAAATAGTTTAATATGTGCCGGAAATTCCGACACATAGAAGAAAGTAAAAGACTAGTCTTCTACTACGCTTACTCTAGCTGCTCTATCTTCAAGAGAAATATCATCTCTCATTGGCATGATAGCATCAGCATCGTCTACAATATAGGCTTGATCATCAATATAGTTATTACCTTTGAAGAACTCTTTGTGGTCAGCTGTAAATGGCATATCCCAAGTAATACAATCTTCAGTTGGACATGCTTCTGCACATGCTGGAGAATCAAAGTGATCTACACACTCAACACATTTGTCAGGGTATACGTAGTAGTATTCCTCACCCGTTGGGTTATCATCCTCATCTACAATTGCTTCTACTGGACATTCGTCAATACAAGCTGCACAGTTAATACAAGTATCGCCAATAATTACTGCCATTTTAATTCCTTTATGTTTAATATACTAAAACTATAGCTAAAAAAATTGAATAAATCTTTAAACTCAATAGTATTTTTTTAAAATTCATCACATACGCTCTGTTTGTTTACAGAGCGTGTTTTAATGGTATTGATAATGAATATTAAGTTAAATATTCAAGTACTTTTTTATCTCTTCTATCCTAGGTGTCTGTTCCCATGTAAAATCAGTATCTTCACGACCAAAGTGACCATATGCCGCTGTTTTTCTATAGATAGGTCTAAGCAAATCAAGCTCTTCCATAATACCTTTAGGTGTCAGATCAAACAAGTCAGATACGCACGCTATTATTTTATCTTCATCCACATTGGCAGTACCATGTGTATCGACGTAGATAGAAACTGGTTTAGCCACACCGATAGCATATGCTATCTGTAAAGTTGCTTTTTCACATGCACCAGAAGCCACAAGGTTCTTTGCTACATAACGTGCAGCATAAGCAGCCGAACGGTCTACCTTTGTAGGGTCTTTTCCTGAAAAAGCACCCCCTCCATGAGGACATGAGCCACCATAAGTATCTACAATGATCTTTCTGCCTGTAAGCCCGGCATCTCCTTGTGGTCCACCGATCACAAAACGTCCTGTCGGATTAATATGATAAATAATATCATCATGAATCAATCCTGCTGGTATCACTGCTTTAATGACCTCTTCAAGTACCGCTTTTTGTACTTGCTCCAATGATACATTGTCATGATGTTGCGTAGAAACAACGATCGTATCTATTGATACAGGTTTACCATCGACATATTTTACAGAAACCTGTGCTTTACCATCAGGACGTAAAAACGGGACAGTACCATTCTTGCGTACTTCTGCAAGTTTTGCAGTGATCTTATGTGCCAATGAAATAGGAAGAGGCATCAGTTCAGGAGTCTCTTTACAAGCATACCCGAACATGAGTCCCTGGTCACCTGCACCGATCTCACCTGAAGCCTGATCCACACCTTGACTAATGTCTGGACTTTGTTCACCTATACCATTAAGCACACCTGCAGACCTATAGTCAAACCCATATTTTGCATCTGTGTACCCTATATCTTTTATCACTTCTCTTGCAATCTCTTGCATCGGTGCGTACGCTTTTGTTTTTAGTTCTCCTGCGATAACACAAAAACCATTGCTCACTAACGTCTCACAAGCCACTCTGGCTTGTGGATCTCTTGCGATGATATAATCGAGTATAGCATCTGAGATCTGATCAGCCATTTTATCTGGGTGACCCTCTGTTACTGATTCACTTGTAAAAATGTATTCGTTAGCCATTTTT
>QMKT01000075.1 GCA_003646505.1 Campylobacterota bacterium | reverse complement strand
TGTGATACATATTTAAATGTTTTCATTGTTATCCTTTTGTATAATTTATTGATTGTATCATAATAAAATGATTACTTTTTAATTCTTTTAAATTTTGTACCTTCCATTGTGAAACTACCCATCATACCTTTGGAATCAAATACAAATGCAACCATGTCATCATCAAATTCATAGTCATCAAGTTCTTCTTTTGAATTCCACTCAGCAATGGCAATTTTACCATCGACTTCAGTTTCCCAGTCATCATCTGAAAGAAGAAATCTGTTAAGTGCTGCATCTGAGGTAATGGCAATGACCATACTAAACATTTGTGCACCCATTTGCATACCTACAGAGGCAGAGGTAATACTATAATAAGCTTTTGATGTATTTCCTATACGCAGTACACCTTCACCATATTTACCGCCAAAAAACATTCCTGCTTCTTTGATTTCATGAAAGACCAAATATGCTTTTACTTTATTTAAATAATTTTTAGATCCACCAACTTCATTATAAAACTTTGCAAGTGCTTCATTTGCATCTTTGTCTATGCTACTTTTTGACGAGGCCATAGAAATGGTACTAAATGCTAAAAGCATTACGAGGAGTAGAGGAAGAGATTTGAGTTTGATCATTGTATATCCTTAAATTTAAATTTATTTATTATAGCAGAAAAATTAAATGATATTATGAATTAGGATGATAATGTATATGGATGCATTTGATGAAAATTCATCAAATGCGAAGAATGACCCTTGTGATTAAGGTACGATTTTTTGAAATTTTGTACCAGCAATACTGACGCTTGCCATTAAACCTTTTTCACCATAGATAAATGCAATAATTGGTTTTTCATAACTGATAGAAGTGATATCTCCACTCTTTCCCCAGTCTGAAACAGCGATAGTACCGTCTACTCCTGCTTCCCATCCGTTACTATTGATAAAGTTGTTTAAAGCGTCTTCAGAAATAAAGGCAATAAGAATAGATTGCTTTTGTGCACCTATTTGATAACCCACTGAAGCAGCAGTAAGACTATAATAATGTTTTGTAACGCCATCTACACGTAAGGCACCTTTTCCATACTTACCACCAATGATAAATCCAGCTTGGATGATAGATGGAAAAACAAGATATCCTTTTACTTTAGGAAGAAAGTTGGTACCACCTTTTACTTCTGTTTCAAATTTTTTGATGGCAGCATCAACTTCAGCATCAATGACACTTGCAGCTGATGCAAGTGATTGTTGAGTAAAGAGAAGAGAAATGAGTACCAAGAGTATCATTGGGTTGAATTTTTTGTTATACATTGAGTATCCTAATGTTAATTTTCCATATTATATCTTATAATTATTTATTAAGGAGTATATATGGAAAAAGTAAGTCTTAAAGCCTATGCAGTGAAACATAAATTGAGTCTGTTTAATGTGGTAAAAATGACTAAGTCGGGGCAGGTTCCTACAGAAACAGTTGTAGAAAATGGTAAAGATGCAGTATACATCTTGATAGATGAAAAAGTTGAAAAGAACGTGACACAAACGATTCAATCAATTAAAGAAAAAGAACCATACAGTATGAGGAAAGAGAATGAACGACTTAAAAAAGAGGTAGAAAAACTTAAAAAAGAGATCGAATTACTTAAGAAAAGAGTATAATAGAGGCATGAAAGAAACATATAAAAAGGTAGCATACATAACAGATGAGATCTATTTACAGCACGATACAGGGGAGATGCACCCTGAATCTCCACAGCGACTAAAGGCTATCAATAAAGCTATTGAACCTTTAAGAGGATCATTATACTTTAAATCTCCTCTAAAAGTTTCTCCTCGTGTACTTGAACTTGTACATACAGCAGAACATATTGAGAAGATCGAAAATACGTGTTTGTATGGAGGGAGTATTGATTTAGATACCATATGTTCCAGTGCTTCCTATGATGCTGCATGTATGGCTGTTGGCGCAGGGGTAATTGCTTTAGATGGCATAAAATCAGGAGAGTTTGAACGTGCTTTTTGTGCAGTAAGACCTCCGGGGCATCATGCAACACCTACTCAGGCAATGGGTTTTTGTCTTTTTAACAATATAGCTATTGCTGCACGTTATGCACAGAGCATAGGATATAAAAATGTGATGATCATTGATTTTGATGTACATCATGGTAATGGAACACAAGATACGTTTTATGAAGATCGTTCTGTATTTTACTTCTCTTCACATCAGTCATATGCTTATCCCGGCACCGGGGCAGAAAAAGATAGAGGAAGAGGTGAAGGAGAAGGCTACACAGCAAATTTTTTAATGATGCCTGAAAGCAGCGATCATGAATTACTTGATATTTATGAAAATGACCTTCCTCCTTTCATAGAAGAGTTCCAACCTGATATCATTTTGATTTCAGCAGGATATGATCTTCATGAAAGCGACCCTTTGGCACAGTTAAATATAACAACTGAAGGGATCAGGAAAATAGTAAGAGGCATACTAGATAGTGTAGATGTGCCTTTTGTGTTCTTCTTGGAAGGCGGTTATAATGTGACGGCACTGGGAGAAAATGTTAAAGTGACACTTGAAGAGATGTTAATATAAAAAGATCATAGTATTTCGAGATGTGTTATGGAAGTATTAATTTTTATTTCATTATTTGTACTTATTAATTATAGATAAAATGGTTATAATAGACGATGGAAATTTATAAAATAAAAAATATTGCTGGACATCTTGCAAAAGGGTTTTTAAATAATCCTTTAACCCCTGTTATTGCAGTGGCACTCTTACTTTTAGGGTACCTGTCTTTAGAGATCATGCCAAGAGAAGAAGACCCACAAATCGAAGTGAGTGGGGGATCAGTGATCGTAGTAATCCCTGGAGCTACACCAAAAGAAATAGCCAATGTTGTGATCAAACCCTTGGAGCGTAAAATACGTGAGATCAAAGGGGTTGAAAATGTTTATGGTACTGCCATGAACAATGTTGGGATGGTCAATGTCCAATATTATATAGGGGAAGACAGAGAATCTTCAAATCTAAAACTCTATGATAAAGTCATGCAAAATATGGATCAAATTCCAGCATTAACAATGATGCCTATGGTGAAACCTTTTGATATAGATATAGATATACCTATTTTAACGGTGGCATTTTATAAACTTGCAGATACAAAAAATGATAACAACACATTCTATAAGACCATACGTGAGATACAACAAAATATTAATGCGCTTGATAATGTCTCAAAAACGACATTAAAGGGAGCTAAGAGGCCACAGTTCAATGTACTTGTAGACTTGCATAAACTCTCTGCGTACAATATCTCATTGGGTCAGGTTGCTAAGGCTGTAAAATCAATTTCAAGTAATGCTCCGGAGATAGATAATATTACTTCAACAGGTAAACTGATCGTTTTTTCTGTTAAAAATGCCATTGATGATGTGGATGACCTTAATGAGCTTATCATTGCACAATATATGGGATCTTCTATTTATTTAAAAGATATCGCCAAAGTGGACTATAGTTATGATATACAAAACCATAAGTCTGTTTCCCTTACGTATCGGAAAGACATGCACTTAGGTGAAGAAGACAATGTTTCAGAAGTTAAATTTCGTGATGCAGGAGATCAGATCACAATGACCGTCTCTAAGCTTAAAGGAACCAATGCTGTACTCATTGCAGAGAGTGCCATAAAAGAGTTACAAAAAGAAAAAGCATCGTTAAATAAACAAGGAATGGGTTTCATTGTTACACGTAACTATGGTGATCGGGCAAATGAAGCGGTTAATGAGCTTGTGCATCATCTGCTTATCACGATTTTCATCATTGCACTTATTTTGATACCATTTTTGGGTTGGCGAGAATCTATGGTTGTCACCATAGCCGTACCCATGATATTGGCAACAACACTCTTTGTTGCATTAATGACTGACCAGACCATCAACCGTATTACATTGTTTGCCTTTTTACTGAGTCTTGGACTGATCGTTGATGATGCCATCGTGGTAATAGAAAATATACACAGGCGATTGCATTTGGAGTCTTCAAAAGATCAGGACTTTGATGAGATCATCATTCAGGCAACAGATGAGATCGGACCTGCAACAAACATTGCAACGATCGCCATTATGCTCACGATGATCCCTATGGCATTTGTAGGTGGTATGATGGGACAGTTTATGAAACCTATACCACTAAATGTACCGGTTGCGCTGGCTGTATCCTTATTTGTTGCTTATGTTTTTGCGCCATACTTGGCACGCAGATTTATTAAATTTGAAACACAGACTCCTAAAAAAGAAGAGGAGAAATAATGGAAGGTATCGTTTATAAGATCCTCAGTACTAAAACCAATAAGCTGATCGTTATACTGATTGTAATTTTCTCCATGATAGGTGCTGTGTATATGATCCCGAGTAAACTTGTGCTTGCACGTATGCTTCCTGGAAAAAGTGCCAATACCTTCACCGTGTATGTAGATACAAAGACCAATGCATCCATAAAAGAAACCAAATCAGTTACAACTTGTATTGTCAATACGCTTAAGCAGGAAAAAGAGATCACCGATATGGAAGTTTTTTTAGGCCAGGGTGCACCTCTGGATTATGCTGGATTAGTGAAAGGAAGTGCACTAAAAGCACTTAAAAGTCAAGCAGAGATAGTCATCAATCTTACCGATAAGCATCACCGGGATGAACCTTCATTTGTGATGGTGCATCGTCTTCGTCCCATCATCAATAAAGCCTGTGGTACTTTGGTTGAAAACACCAGCATACGTTTTACCGAGATGCCTGCAGGACCACCTACTTTTGCTACTATAGTGGTGGAACTTTATGGTAAGGATGATGTTTCTCTACGTAAAACATCTTTGAAAATAGCAGATATACTTAAAGGAACAGAGGGGTTGGTGGACATAGATATCATGCAAGATGATCTTTTTACTAAATATGACCTTATCCCGGATAAAGAGAAGATCATACTTAGTGGTTTGAGTGTTGAACAGGTTAATAATATTGTGTATCTTGCTTTTAAAGGGAATCAAATAGCATACAAAAATACGCGGAATCAACAAGACCAGATCCCTATATTTCTAAGGTTGGATGATGCCACACGGCTAGTGAAAGTTTCTTCAAAAACAGCATTTCTTGATAAACTTTTATCTCTTAACTTGATGAATGATAAAGGAATGATGGTACCCTTAAATGAAATAGTAAAGGTAGAACCGGCACCGTCAAGTCCTATGATCTTTAGAAAAAACCTTAAAAACATGGTGACCATCACCTCTGAATGTGATATGGTGAGTCAGGTTTATCCATTGCTTGAGGCAAGAGAGAAGATGATGGAGCTACTTTCAAATGAGTATAATATATCTAAGGTACCTGGAATCACAACATATATGTTTGACTTGAATATTGTAGATAAAGAGAGTGGATCAGAGATGTTGGTACGCTGGGATGGTGAGATGAAAGTCTCTCTTGATACCTTTCGCGATCTAGGTGGTGCATTTATTGCGGCACTGGTCTTGATGTTCCTTTTGATGGTATTGTATTATAAATCATTTGCACTAAGTGGTATTGTCTTAATAGGTAGTTTTTTATCCATTATCGGGGTCATAGTAGGACATTGGGTGACAGACAAGATACAACTTTATGCTACAGATACACATTTCTTCCTTACTTCAACGTCACTCATCGGGTTTATTTCTCTTATGGGTATCTCTGCACGGAGTTCTTTGCTTCTGATTGATTTCTCTAGATCTTTATTGCTAGAGCATGCAAATATGTCTAAGAAAAGAGCGATAGCGATAGCTACTGCTACGCGTGCCAAGCCTATTATGCTGACTGCCGTAGCCATTATATTGGGCTCTTTACTTTTGGCGACAGACCCTATATTTGGAGGACTTGGTGTGGCACTCATATTTGGTAGTATGGCTGCAACACTTGTCTCACTCTTTTTTATACCGGTTTTAATGGATAATTCTAAGGCATTGATGCCTGAGTGTCCTGACAGAAAGAGTGAGCATATTGATGTAGATAATAAAATGACATGGTGTGTATTGACCGATCATATTAAATCGTACTTTCCTTATAAGAAGAAAGATAAGTGTGAAGATGATAATGAGAAGTAGGTTTTGCCTTGCCAAATGTCAAGAGGGAATCCAAACGGAAATCACTATTTAAATTCCTTTAACATTTAAGCCGAGACTTGACGTTTGGTGGGACCAAACCTTGTATCATAAGTGTACATTAGAAAACTTTAGGGTCGGTAAACCGACTCTACTAGATTCGTATTGTGAATCTCACCAAAACCCTTTGAGCGCTCATTGAATGCTTCTCCCCCGATACTATGACATTTTTGAAGTAAATCCAACGTAGATTTGGCCCTGCCAAACGCCAAGAGGGAATTCAAATGGAAATCACTACTTAAATTACCTTATCATTTAAGCCGAGACTTGACGTTTGGTGGGACCAAACCTACGGTTTTACCTAAAGGTATTTTAATCCACCAACATGATGAGCTTATAAATAAATTAGTGGATATATTTTAAGAATGTAATTTAAATGATGAATGTAATAGGTAAAGAGTAAAAGTAGGTAAAAATGATTTCTCCCTCAGAAGTTGAGGGAGAAGTAAGATTAGAATGTATAGTTAAGTTGGAATGAAATACTATCTTCTCTATGACCTGTTGTTACAGAATCTAGTCCCATTTGAAGTGCACTTACATCAAACGTTTCAGTATTTTCTGGAGCATAAACATAGGCTAAATCAATAGAGAACTGATCATTCAATGCGTAAGTCCCACCTACTGTATAGTGTTGTTCTTCAGTAGCAGGGAAGCCAAGAAGGTTGAACATATTGATTGAAGGATTCATTGTCTCTACTACCGCACTATCTGCACGATTGTAACCAGCTCTTAAAGCCCAGTTGTCTTGTGTATATTGATAACCAAATGCATAGACATCTGAATCTTCCCAACCAAAATCTTTATAACCTTTAGCATCTGACCATTGTATTTTTTTATAGTCGAATGCAAAAGTATGTTGACCCATTGCATATGCAATACCTACACCCATTTCAGATGGTTGTTCTAAATGGTCACCGTCTGGCAATACTATACCAAATGGTTGCGTTGCTGTACTAAGTTGATTTTTGTATTCCATATCTATTTTAGATTTATATACGGCACCTAAAGTTAGACCTGCTACACCATCTTTGGTGAAATCATATGTTGCACCGAGACTGTACCCAAATCCAAAATCTTGTGCTAATCCTGCACCAAATGATGCTGTCATTGGCATTGGAGGCATCATTCCTGTTGGCATAGCATAATTGATATCTAGGTTACCATATTGTACAATTGGTGCTATGGCAATACTGAATCCATCTGTTTTGTAAGCAATAGGCACAGCAAATTGCATAAGTTGTAAGTTGGTTACCATATTAAAGTTTGAAAATTGTCCAAGTGGTAGAGTATTATTGATTCCAGCTCCTTGGCTATAGTCAGTACCCATACCGCCAGTTCCCCACATACCAATTCCCATATAAAGATTCTCATTTATTTTCATAGCAAGAGAAACTTCTGGGATCATATTCATGTCTGCATCAGATGTCATCTTATCTTGAGGAGGAAGTGGTGCCATAGGATTTGTATTTAATTGTGTTTTGATCTCAGGCATAAAGATTGTGCCACCAAAAGAGACTTCTGAGCTTTCTACTGATGTGATAAGCGCAGGGTTACTTAAACTAGATTCTGCACCATGACTCATAGCAATACCTACTCCACCCATACCTCTAGCTTTAGCTCCTAAACCTATAAGGGAATCCCCATTTGTTGCATGTATCATCGTTGAAGTGATGAGTGAGAGAGCGATTACTTTAGTCACTGTTCTTGTTGTTTTTACGTTCATTCTTGTCCTTTTTTAGTTAAATGTAGCACATCATATCAAAATAATATAGAATAATCAAGTAAATCTATATGTTTTATAGAATTAATCTCAGATAATGAGTAATATTAGTTTTCTTAATAAATATAGGCTATGAAGTTAATCAATAAAAATTATGAAGTTAATTGTGAAGAAGAGTTTAGAATGAGAATAAATAGAGAGTATACTTAGACCTACTGTTTATAGTAGGTCGTTTTTTAGATTTTGCTTTTTACAAAAGTTTCCATTTCTGCAACCACTTCTTCAAGTGTTCTTTCACCAGAGATTACTTCTAAAAGATTTTTTTCTGTGTAGAATGCTTGAATTTCTGCCAATGGATCAGTATAGATCTTCATTCTGTCAAAAAACACTTCTATAGAATCATCTGAACGTTCTTCACCTGGCTTAGCATCTGCTGCACGACCAAGAATTCTGTCTTGTGCAACTTGCTCAGATACTCTTACTTCTATAACAGATGTAAGGTCAATGTTGTCTTCTTTTTCTACCAGTGCATCAAAAGCAGTCATTTGTTCTGTACTTCTTGGATATCCATCTATAAGGACATTATCTACAGGAGCATTGTTAATAGCAGATACTATAGTGTTAACAATGATGTCCAGTGGTACCAATGCACCTTTAGAAATGAAGCTTTCTATGGTTTGACCAAGTTTAGATCCACTTCCTACTTCTTCTCTTAGCATGTCACCTGTAGAGTAGTGAACGATGTTATCATTTTTTTCAGCGATGATGCTTGCGTCAGTAGTTTTACCAGAACCTGGTGCTCCGATGATTAAAAATAGTTTTTTCATTTTATGTTCCTTTTAGAATTTATGTTATATCCAAAACTCGTTCCCATGCTCTGCGTGGGAATGCATA
>QMKT01000074.1 GCA_003646505.1 Campylobacterota bacterium | reverse complement strand
CCAGTAGCGGTAAACAGAGATGCTCACGTTGTTGTTAGAAAAAAAGACAGTGTTGTTTTTTAAGCATATAAATAGAAATTAAGGAGATTAAGATGGATATTAGATCACAAATGTCAATGGTTTTTCACTTAGATAAATGTCTAGGTTGTCATACTTGTACTGTTGCGTGTAAAAACATATGGACAGACCGTAAAGGTGCTGAATATATGTGGTTCAACAATGTTGAGACAAAACCAGGTACAGGTTACCCGACAAAATGGGAAGACCAAGAGATATATAAAGGTGGATGGGAAAAAAGAGGTGACAAAATTGCACTTAAGGGTGCGGGTAAACTCAAAGGATTAATGAATATTTTTCATAATCCTGCGATGCCTGTCATAGATGATTATTATGAACCATTTACATATAAGTACTTGGACCTTATAGAGTCACCAGAAATGGATGTTCAGCCAGTTGCTAGACCAGTTTCTCTTATCACAGGTAAACCGATTGATATTAAGATGGGACCAAACTGGGATGATGATTTGAGTGGTTCACCAGATTTTGCAAGAAAAGATCCAAACTTAGCAAAAATGTCAGCAGCAGAGCAAGAAGCAATGTTCCAATTAGAGCAGATGGCAATGTATTATCTGCCACGTATCTGTAACCACTGCCTAAACCCTGCTTGTGTAGCTTCATGTCCATCAGGAGCTATTTATAAAAGAGGTGAAGATGGCGTTGTACTTATAGATCAAAATGTTTGTAAAGCGTGGAGAATGTGTGTTACTGCATGTCCATACAAAAAAACATACTATAACTGGAGTACAGGTAAGTCTGAAAAATGTCTTTTATGTTTCCCTAGAATAGAAGTAGGAGAAGCACCAGCTTGTATGCACTCATGTGTTGGACGCATTAGATACTTAGGTGTGATGCTCTATGATGCAGACAAAATTGAAGCAGCAGCTTCTGTAGATGAAAAAGACCTTATCTCTGCACAAATGGATATCTATTTAGATCCGTTCGATCCAGAAGTGATTGCGGAAGCAAAAGCAAATGGTATAGCAGACTCTACACTAGCAGCTGCACAAGCATCACCTGTTTACAAGTTTGTAAAAGAGTGGGGTATTGCTTTGCCACTACACGCAGAGTTTAGAACACTGCCTAATTTATTTTATGTACCACCTATGTTACCAGTAATGGCAACCATCAGTCAGAATACGAAAGATAACTCAACACTGAATGATAAAGCAAAAGCATGGGATGATACATGGTTATATGATACAAGCCTAGATGAGATTTTTGGTAATATCGATAACATGAGATTCCCACTTAAATATATGGCAAGTCTCTTTGGTGCAGGCGATGAAGAAATTATGGCTGAAAAACTTAAAAAACTTATGGCTATTAGAATCTATAGAAGACACGTAACTGTAGGTGACATCTCTAAAGAGAAATCTGACGCGGCACTTGCTGAAATTGGACTGGATGTGCCAATGGCAGAAGCAATTTATAAAATGACATCATTGGCTAAATTTGATGATAGATTTGTAATCCCTGCGGCACATAGGGAGCAAGCAATTGAAATGCTTGAATCTACAGCAGATGTTAAAGGTAATACTGGATTCGGCTGGACGCCAAAACCAGTAAGAGGGATATAATATGAAATTAAGTCATTACACAAGGCTAGCAAGGCTTTTTGAATACCCTGATGAAAGTTATACTTCACTTGTCACAAATATGGCAAGTGAATTAGCTGTGCAGTATCCTGATGCTTCTAAAGAATTAGAAGCATTTTCTAAGCTACTGCCAAAAGATACCTATAGACTTCAAGAGCTTTATACAAAGTCTTTTGAAGTACAGGCAGTAACATCACTAGAAATAGGGTATTTACTCTATGGAGATGATTACACAAGAGGTGAAGTGATGGTTCACTTAAATCAAGAGCATAGAGCGGTAGGAAATGATCTTGGTACCGAACTATCTGATCATCTTTCAAATGTCTTAAAACTGCTTCCACAAATGCAAGATAAAACTGTTGTTAATGACTTAGTCACAATGATGGTAGCGCCTGCTGTAGAAATAATGATGCATGAATATACACCAAAGAATATGGAAGCAAAAGATAAATTGTATAAAAAACAATACAAAACATTGATTATTCCTTCTGTTCCTGTTGGTATGTTTTTACACCTTATTAAAGCACTTTTCATGATACTAGATAGCGACTTTGCGCTTATTAAAGAAAATAAACCATTTGGTGATGCAAGCTTTCTTGGTTTTCTTACTTCTGAATTAGAAGTTGAAGAAGGTAAAAAAAGTTCAAATAGTTGTGCTCCAACGTTTGATGCATCTGGTGTTATGACTACTAGTAGCTGTGGCAGCTGTGCATAAAGCAACTAATCGCTTGAGCGTTAGTAAAGTAAAAATGGGCTTTGCTCAGTTTACGTATTAAATAAAAAGGAGTTTATTATGGACGGATTATTGTTTGGGGCACTCCCCTATGTAGCGTTAACAATGTTTGTGGTTGGGACAATCTATAGATATAGAAATGGGTTTAAATATTCATCTCTTTCTTCTCAGTTTTTAGAATCAAAAAAATTCTACACTGGCTCTGTACCTTTTCATGTAGGGATACTTGTTGTATTTTTTGCACATTTGATTGCAGTTATATTTCCAGGTTTTACCTTTGGAGGAAGTACATTGGTAACTATGGAAACTATCATGCTTGCATTTAGTATTATGGCTGTTGTTGGATTGGTTTTACTTTTCATTAGAAGAATAACAAATGAAAGAGTAATAATGGTGACCAACAAAATGGATATCGTGATAGAAGTACTTCTTCTTGTCCAATTCATTATAGGTATATATATCGCTGTTTCACTAAAATGGGGTTCTGCGTGGTATGCATCTGATATGGTACCTTACCTATGGTCAATATTTACTTTCAGTCCTGATATCGCAGCTGTTGCAGCTACACCGTATCTTATTCAGGCGCACATTATTCTTGCATTTGTAATCATCTTATTGATTCCATTCTCGAGATTAGTACACTTCTTGGTAGCGCCTTTGCACTACATCGCAAGACCATACCAAGTAGTAAGATGGAACTGGGATAAGAAAAAAATTAGAGACCCTAACACACCATGGGAAGAATCAGTACAAAGACCAAAAAACAATTGATTAATGTCAATACTTTAAAATAAAGAATAGCTTATAATAACTATAGCTATTCTTTATCAAGTATGGTTTGCTTTTGTGAGTATTTATTAAAATATTCACATAATCGAATAGCTATAACAATTAAAGGATAAATCATGATGACAAAAGCTACGGGAAAATCGCATAAAATGCTCTTCTTTAATACACTGGCATTTACGGTTGCTTTTGCGGCATGGATGCTAAATGGGGTATTGGTTACATTTTTAGCGAGCAATGAAGTATTTGACTGGACACCTGTTGAGATAGGTTGGCTTTTTGGTATACCAGTATTAACAGGTGCCATTATGAGGTTTCCAGCAGGTATATTAACTGATAAATTTGGCGGTAAATGGGTTTTTGGAGGTATGTTAATTTTATCTGCTATACCTATGTATATGCTATCAACCGCTACTAGTTATTTTGAATATGCTCTTTATAGCTTTGGATGGGGTATAACAGGAGCAACGTTTGCTGTAGGTATTGCTTTTACTTCCGTATGGTATCCTAAGAAAAACCAAGGTACAGTGCTTGGAATCTTTGGTGCAGGTAATGCCGGAGCCGCAGCTACATCATTGTTGGCACCTGCTATTTTACTTCAACTCACAGCAAGTGATAACATAGAAGGATGGAGAACTTTGCCTATCTATTATTCTTTTATGTTGCTTGCTATGGGTATTATCTTTTTGATTTTTACAGAAAACAAAAAAACAGAAGCAGCCAATAAAACTTTGAGTCAAATGATGAGACCACTAAAAGACTTACAAGTTTGGAAATTTGGTCTGTGGTATTTCTTGGTATTTGGCTGTTTTGTTGCATTTTCTCAATGGTTGATTCCTTACTTTGTTAATGTGTATTATCTTCCACTTATCACTGCTGGTTTCCTTGCAGCTGCCTTTTCATTTCCTTCAGGAGTAATCCGTGCCTTTGGTGGATGGTTGTCAGATGTGTATGGCGGCAGAAAAGTAATGACTTGGGTACTTGTTACCTCTGTTGTTATCTCTGCGATGCTTATGGTTCCTAAAGTTGATGTTTTCTCTCCTGGTAAAGGTGTTATAGCCAAGTTGCCAGGTACTGTCACAGCAGTTACGAAAAATTCTGTTACGGTAGGCAAGAGAGTCTATCAATTTTCACCCAAAGATAAATCTGATGAAATTGATAGTATGAGTTGCGAAGTTATTCAGGTATTACCTGTTAAAAAAACGTGGCAAGAGGCTATAGTTAGTGTTGGTGATAAAGTAAAGAAAAAACAACTTCTAGTTAAAGGAACTACCAAAATATCATTTCAAGCAAATGTTTGGATCTTTGCTATTTTGGCTATTATAATGGGTTCTGTATGGGGTATTGGTAAAGCAGGTGTATATAAGTATATTCCTGAACATTACCCTGATGATGTAGGTATGGTCGGTGGCGTCGTTGGTGTACTAGGAGGGCTAGGTGGATTCTTTACTCCTATTATCTTTGGTTACCTGCTTGAATACACGGGGCTTTGGTCAAGTGCATGGGGATTCATGTTGGTATTATCATTCGTAGGTATGTGGTGGTTGATGCATGATAGTGTTAAAAAAGCTGATAAGCTTGAACAATTATAAAGAAAGGAGTAATTAGAAATATGAATTTTAATCCAAATGCAAAGACAGAAAAAAATAATGAAACAGATAAGGATGAAATATCTTATGAGGATATGCATCCATTTTTGCAAAAACTCATAGATAAACATCATGTTTACACCAAAGAGTTAAATGCTTTTGAAGAAGCTATTGCAATGGTAGAGAGTGGAAAAATTGACAAAGAAGTAGATAAAAAATTACGTCAGTTCTTCGCTTATTTTGATGAGCAAATAATAAGTTACAACGAAAAAGGAGAAAAATATCTTTTTTCTAGAATTACTAAAAATATGCCAAAAGATGAAGATTTTTCTGCCATAGATTTTTTAGAAACTGATCGGACAAAATCTATACAAATGGCAGCGGTAACATTTAATATGCTAGCACTATTTTTAAGGATTCCTGATGAACAATCACGTTTTATCATTTTGGATGTTGCTCTAAAGCAAGCAAAAGAACTACTAGAACTACTAAGAGTACATATTTATCGTGAAGGTACGATGATTTTTCCTTATGCCCAAAGAAATTTTAGCAATGAAGAATTGAATGAAATACAACAAAGGAGTAAATCGTGAATATGGAATTTAACCCAAATGCAACGATGGAACCAGAACCAGAACCAGAAGTAGAAGTAGAAATAGATATGGAGGGAGGAGTGTCTCCATATGCCCCCCCAGAAGCTTATGATCCACCAAGTAAAGATGAGGAAATACCTTATGAAGATATGCATCCATTTTTACAAGAATTTATTGATGAGCACAATGCTTACTCTAAAGAATTAAATGCTTTTGAAGCAACCGTTGCAATGATTGAAGGTGGAAAAGTTGATAAGGAGATAGATGAAAGATTACGTCAGTTCTTTTTCTTTTTTGACAACAAGGTGGTAAGTCATAATCAAGAAGAAGAAAAATATCTTTTTCCTAAAATTTCTAAAAAAATGAAAGCAGATGGAGAACACTCAAAAGCAGACGACAATTATACTGTTATAGATGTCTTAGAAGATGATCATATAAAATCTATACAATTAGCTGGTGTGGCATTTAATATGTTTGCACTTTTTTCAAGAATACCTGATGAAAGATCACGTTTTATCATCTTGGATATTGCTTTAAATCAAGCTAAAGAGTTACTGGAGTTATTAAGAGTACATATTTATCGTGAAGATACTATCATCTTTACCTATGCACAAAGAAATTTCACTAATGAAGAATTAACTGAAATACAAGAAGAAACAAAAGGAGAATAAAATGAGTATCAATATAAATAAATGGGATGTTGAAGACAACGAATTTTGGGAAAAAGAGGGAAAAAAGGTTGCCAATAAAAATCTTTGGATTTCAATTCCAGCACTTTTATTAGCATTTTCAGTATGGTTAATGTGGGGTATGTTGATTGTCCAGATGAAAAAAATGGGTTTTACGCTTGGTATGAACCCTCAAACACCAGAACAATGGGCTGAAGTAAATGCACTATTGTGGACATTGCCAGCCGTAGCAGGTCTTGCAGGTGCAACACTTAGAATTCCAAATGGATTTCTTGTTGGTATTGGTGGAGGTAGAAATGTTGTTTTCTTAACAACATTACTTCTTTTAATTCCTGCATTTGGTACGGGTTTAGCAATGGGTGACAGAGATGTTTCCTATATGACACTTGCCATACTTGCAGCTACATCAGGTTTTGGTGGAGGTAACTTCTCTTCTTCAATGTCAAATATCTCTTATTTCTTTCCTAAAAGGGTTCAAGGCTCATCCCTAGGACTCAATGCAGGACTTGGTAACTTAGGTGTAAGTACAATGCAATTCTTAATTCCAATTATGCTTGTTTCTGGAGTATTTTCTGCAGGTATGGCTATGCCAAATTCTGAAAAATTGGTTTACATTCAAGATGCTGCTTATATATGGGTACCACTTATTATGATTGTAGCCGTAGCTGCTTTCTTTGGCATGAATAACCTTAAAGTTGCAACACCAAAACTGGGTAACTATACTGGTGAGTTTGGAAAAACACTTCTTCTTCTTGTGTTTGGCGTGGTTGCTGCTGGACTGGGTGCATTTATGCTTATCTCTTTAAAGATAAATATGTGGATTGTCCTTCCTGTTGTTGTTGTTGTTACTTTGGCGCTGATGAAGTTTTTATCACCAGGAGAATTAAAAGGAAACCTTAATAGCCAATTTGAAATTTTTGGTAACAAACACACATGGGTTATGACTATTATCTATACAATGACATTTGGTTCATTTATTGGATTTGCAGCATCATTTCCTAAATTGATTCAAGATATTTTTGGTGGTGAGATTAATCCATTTACTTATGCATTTTTAGGACCATTAGTTGGAGCATTGATTAGACCTGTTGGAGGAATTCTTGCAGATAAATTCAATAGTGGAGCAAGAGTAACTGCATGGAGTACCGTACTTCAAATTGTTGCTGGTTTGGCTGTTGCATACTTTGTTGTTAGAGCAAGAGAAGTAGCTGCTATCGAAGGTGCAGCTGCAGCTGCTGAGCAATACTGGTGGCCATTCTTTTGGGGCTTTATGGCTCTATTTGCTGGTTCTGGCATTGGTAATGGTTCAACATTTAGATCTATTCCATATATCTTTTCTAAAGCTCAAGCTGGTCCAGTATTGGGTTGGACTGCTGCTATTGCGGCGTATGGAGCATTTATTATTCCTAAATTATTTGGTCAACAAATTAAATTAGGTCATGCAGAATATGCTATTTATGGATTGGTAGCATACTATGTACTTTGCCTAATACTTAACTGGTGGTTCTACGATAGAAAAAATTCTGAAGTTAAGTGTTAATCACTTAACTTAAAAAAAGTGAGTTGAAATATGGACACTAAAGATATTTTTAAAAATAATAAAAAATGGGCGCAGGAACAACTCAAGAATAACCCAAAATTTTTTACTTCCTTGTCAAAACAACAGCATCCAAATTATTTGTGGATCGGATGTTCTGACAGCAGAGTTCCTACAAATCAGATAATGAATCTTCCCGCTGGAGATGTATTTGTACATAGGAATATAGCCAACATTGTTGCACATACAGACTTTAATTGTCTGTCTGCTATAGAATATGCTGTAGAAGTGTTAAAAGTAGAACATATTATTGTCTGTGGGCATTATGGTTGTGGTGGAGTAAAAGCTGCTATGGATGGCAATACACCAGGCTATGTAGGCAACTGGCTTAGCAATATCAAAGATATTATTAAACTCAATAAAGATGAGTTAAAAGACCTGAATGAGCAAGAAAAATATAACAAGGTTTGTGAGCTAAATGTATTGGAGCAGGTTAAAAATGCATCAAGTACCACTATTGTTCAAAATGCTTGGAAAAATAATGCAAACCTTACCATACATGGTTGGATCTATTGTATTAGTGATGGTATTTTACATGATCTTAAGCTAGATAAAAATACTTTATAAGGGTTCTTCTCTTGAAGGTATGATATTTGTTTCCACTATTTCAAGTAACTTATCTTTATCTAATGCTCTTACGATATATTCTTCATCTGCAATAATTTTTTCTTTTTTAAATTTAGTTAATGTTCTAGAGAGTGTTGCAGGTGCAATATTGAGTATAGAAGCTATTTCATTATTTTTTAAACGTTTAAAAATAGTGATGTCATCATGTATAAGTTCTGCTACTTTTGCTTCTGATGAGTAAATTGTTTCTCTTTGTAGTAAGCTCGCAAGTAGTTCCATTTTATTGGCTAAAGATTTTGTAACAGCTAGTGAAAAATCTGCATCCTTCATGCAGTCATACAATTTTTTAAGCGGAATGATTCCAATGACGCCATCAGAAGTAAGTTCGCAAGTAGCAGGAAATGGAATATCTTTAATCGAAGCAAAGATAGCTATGATATCAGGTGCATGAAAATCATGCATATGTATGTGTGAACCTTTAGGGTTTGTTTTATACATTTTGACAGAACCTTCAAGCAATAAATGTAAATACTCACTCTTGTCTTCTTCATAAAATACAATACTCTTTTTGGTATATTTTTTTATATGCATATCTTTTTTAAGTTT
>QMKT01000073.1 GCA_003646505.1 Campylobacterota bacterium | reverse complement strand
TTGCGTTTTACTGAGATCATGGCATTTGGTGAACCGCCAGAGTTTATACCAAGTACTATATGGATGGGACAATTACAAGATCAAAAAAAGACAGCTAAATTGACTGTGGGGAAAGATATCCCTACTATCAGTGGTTCAACACTCTCTGCGCGATCTCTTACTGAAGGTGCCAGAGTTGCCAGAGCGATTTATGAGATCGTATTAAAGTCAAAATAGATGAAGTTTCTTGTTAACAAAGATCTAGAACATGCTAGCCTGCTTAAAAACTTAATGGCAGGTGTAGTCTTTGCACTCTTTTTTTATTTTATCCTGGATGTAGTGCTGCATGCCTATGTTATTGGCTTGGATGTTTCAACCCTAAGCACAACACTTTTTGGAAACCCTGACGAGTTTATGGAACCTATACTGATAGATACTCTTTTACTCCAAGTACACATTGATTTATTTATGGCATTGTTCTCCATTATGATAGTGGCATCCATCTATATACGATTACATAATAAAAAAGTGATGACAAAATGGCTGGTACATGCACTCTTCATTTTGGGATTATTTACGCCGATCTTGCTGATGATAGCGTACTTTACAAATGTATGGTTTATCACTATTTGGTTAGTGACTTTTATACTTGGACATCTTTTGGCTATGTGGATGTCTCTGTTGATCTTAAAAAAATTGCTTTTTAAATGAAAAAGCTTCATCTGTATCATATCCCTATAGCGTATATGTTACTCTATGTTGTGGCTATTTTGATTTCAGGCATATGGCTTTTTTTACTCTCTCAAGGTTTGGCAAGTGCAGATATCTTGCAGACCCTTACACATATAGCCACTACACCAGAGCCTAAAAGTTTACACAATTTTATAGAAGTAGCCACACCACATATGTTTGCCATAGGTACCCTCATTTTTGTGGTGGCACATTTTATGCTTTTTAGTACCAATGTCTCGAAGAAGTTTTCTTTACGCATCTCACTTATGCTTTTTACTGTGGCACTCTTTAATGTTTTAGCTTATTTGTTTATCTCTTTTGGGTTAGTGGTATCGGGATGGATAAAGCTATTTTCACTGGCACTCTTTGTGTTGGTATTTTTATTTATGTTAGGCATGGTAGCTTTTTCTTTATAGTTCAACCATTCTAAGCGAACAAGATCTTCTAAATTTCCATATACTATTTGCCCATTACTTTCTACAAGTACAAACCCTAGTTCTTCATGTGCTTTTAAAAAGGCATAAGCTTTTCCTTTTGGCATTACAGAGAGTGCCGTAGCGTAAGTATCTATTTTTGTATTGTTGGCGTGAGTAAAGAGTGAAACAGAAACAAACTCTCTACCCTGAGAAGATGTTTTTGGGTTGATGAGGTGGTGGTGTTCCTGTGTTTGAACATACCGTCTGTAAGTACCACTTGTCGAGATAGAGAGTTGAGGAATTTGACTTGTTAAGCTTGCAAAGGTTTGTTCCGAGTAGGGTGATTGCAGTTCAAAATGACAGATATCCATACATCGTATATCTCCAGAGAGGGCTATGGTGCCCTGAGTGATATTTTGTTCTTGAAGTGAGGATACGACTTTGTCTACAGCGTACCCTTTACCCATCCCTCCCAGGTCTATGGTAATGTCGGGTTCTGTAGTGATTGTCTTATCATTGATAATTATTGCATGGATGTTCATCTTGGCATGTTGTAGGTCTTGTTTGCTAGGAATAGTACTATTGTCTTCGCCAAAATGGTATAACTTTTTAGAAATAGACCCTATTGTAATGTCAAAATAGCCCTCTGTATCTGTGTAGTACTGTTGTGAATCTTTAAGTGCTTGGGCTAAGTATGGATTATAGGGGACTGTATGATCTTTATTGAGTCTATAGACCAAAGCATCTTGATCATAACTTGAAAGTGCATTCTCTATATTTTTAATGTAGCGAAAAGATTCAGATATTTGTGCATTATACCGTGAGGGGAGTGAAAGGTGTACAAAGGTACCCATCAGTGACTGTGTACGTGTCATCATCTCCTCTGAAAAAAGAAGCAGCGGCAGTAGAAAAAGAGCTAAAAGACGCATTATCTTTTCTCTAATACCTCGAGCACATCATCAAATGTTTTTTCGTGTCCAAAACATGAGTTGGAATTGCAGATCATATAGCCTTCATTGGTATCATTTTTAAATAGAGAAAATGGATGAGGGAGTTTATCTAATTCTTTGATGTGCTCTTTTAACTTCTCTTCTTTTGCTTTGATGATGACATCATCTTTAAGGTAACGTATAACCATTTTGCTCATACGCGGGGTAGAGATAGGCTGACGCATCACATCATAAGAGTAGATCTCAAGCGTTTTAAAGACAAACTTTTTATACACGGTATCTACCAAAGATGAAATACTGTAGAGTACAGAAAGCATGGTTGAAAGAGAAGAAGGGTAAGAAGAGTCATAAATGTCTGCATTTGTTTCAAATTCTCCACGTGAAAACTTCCATTTACCCTGATCAAAATACTTTTCTATGGCAACATTGGTCAGTTTAGTAGCAGTGATGAGATAGCTTTCATTCAGGGTACTCTTATAGGCTTCAATGAGTGTTTCTGACAGATAGGCATAGTCTTCTAAAAATGCTTTGATCTTAGGCTTTTTACCGATGAGAGTAGAGTGAAAAAGTTCTGAATTTATATACATAGAGTCCAGTAATGAAGCTAGAGACATGATGGCAGGTTTGAGGTATTTCTTGTTGACTCTTGATGCCTTAAAGAGAGAGGTGATCATCATAGCATTCCATGATACCAGTACTTTTTTGTCAATGAAAGGGTAGGTACGTTTTTCGTCACGTCTTTTTTTCATTGCAGCAATGGCTTCTACATAGTAAGGGATGCTAATATCTACAGGGTCGTCAATGCGGACAATATTTTTACCTTCAAAATTCCCCTCTTTGGTAATGTTCAGTGCTTTTGCAAGAGAAGCATGTTCTTTAGAAGGAATACCTGCTTTGTCAAAGGATTTGAGTGCTTTATCGTAGGTATAGACAAAGTATTTCCCTTCTTCTCCTTCGGTATCTGCATCAGATGCAGAGTAGAAAAGTCCATTTTCACTCATGGTTTCCTGCATGAAATCGATGGTCTCAAAAGCAACAGATCTGTAAAATTTATTTCCTGTGACGGAGTATGCTTTGAGATAGACCTCTGAAAGCAAGGCATTATCGTAAGTCATTTTTTCAAAGTGGGGCACAAGCCATTCATTGTCCGTAGAATAGCGACAAAAACCACCATCCACTAAGTCACGTAAACCCCCTTTTGCCATGGAAGAGAGTGAAAGTAAGGCCATGTTGAGTGTCTCTTTATCACCTGTGATACGGTAGACATCCAGGAGTAGATCAAGAGTTGAAGCCTGTGGAAATTTGGGGGCTTTGTTAAAACCGCCATTTTGATTATCAAAAAGCTGTTTAGCCTGATCGGAGACTCGTTGGATGATACTCAAGTCCAGATTGGTTGCTTGTATCTTGTCCTCTTTTGGATTGAGAAAACGGAGTATTTCGTCTGCTTTTTCCGTAAGAAGATCTTTTTCTTTATCATATTTATCGGCAATGACTTCGAGTAAAGAGCTAAAACTCATCATACCGTAACGCGGCTCATCGGGGATGTAAGTTGCAGAATAGAAAGGCTTTTGATCCTGAGTTAAGAAAATAGAAGTTGGCCAGCCACCGGGACGCTGATTCATTAGTTGATAGACTTCCTGAAAATGTTTGTCTATGTCAGGGCGTTCTTCTCTATCTACCTTGATGGCAATAAAATGTTTATTGAGTATTTTTGCAGTGGCTTTATCTTCAAATGACTCATGTTCCATGACATGACACCAGTGACAAGAACTGTACCCTATAGAGAGAAAGATCGCCTTGTTCTCTTTGCGTGCTTTCTTGAATGCTTCATTTCCCCAAGGATACCAGTCCACAGGATTGTCAGCATGTTGCTGTAAGTAAGGTGAGTGTTCATTTTTAAGACGATTTGACATTTTTTACCTTTAAATGTAATACTTGTTTAATGTTTATTATTTAACTTTGGTTACTATTACACAGCTTATACACATATAGTACAATAGAATAGTATAAATTTAAAGATATAAAGAGAGAAAATGAATAATTTTATCAAAAAGTTACTCTTAGCAGTACTCCTTTTTAGCGCATTTTTAACTGCAGGATTTGAGAGTGCATTAAAAAAACAGAAGTTCTTATCACCAGATGAGGCATTTAAAGTTTCAGCTGTCCTCAAAGATGGTGTCATCGAAACGAAGATCCTTATCGGAGACAAAATACACGTATATGATGACAGTACACTGCACTACCGTATTAGTTCTCCTGAAGTCATCAAACTGACAGTAAATAAACCTGCATCACATGATTTTGATGGTGATATGGTGTACGAAAAAGAACTGCTGGTCAATATTCCGGTCAAGGATATTAGCGCTAAAGTAAAAGGTGACTATACACTTGAGATAGAACTTTTGGGATGTTCTGATGCCGGTATCTGTTATCAGCCTATTATTAAATCTTTTAATTTTAAAGGTGAAGCTTTAAGTGTATTTGACAAAATCACGCAATTGGTGAAAGAGGGTAATGCAGCAAAGATCGTAGATGTATTAGTAAATGAAAGTTCGCTATTTGTTTTATTTCTCTTTTTTATATTTGGATTGTTGTTATCTCTTACGCCGTGTATCTTCCCTATGATCCCTATTTTGTCTTCGATCATTGTTTCTCAGCAGACAGGAGATGAAAAGCCAAGTATGGCACAGGCATTTTTTACTTCACTGATCTATGTACTTGCTATGGCGCTTACCTATACCATTGTTGGCCTTGTCGCAGGATTACTTGGAGCTGACTTGCAAGCGGCGATGCAAAACCCTTGGGTCTTGACTATATTTTCCGGGGTGTTTGTGGCATTGGCACTTTCATTGTTTGGATATTATGAGATCGGACTTCCTTCTTCATGGCAATCGAAGTTAAATAAAGCCAGTGACTCTGCACAAGGTAAAGGTATCACCGGAACTGTGATCATGGGTGCATTATCGGCACTCATCGTAGGACCTTGTACGGCTGCACCTATCTCTGGTGCGGTTATTTTCATTTCACATACGGGTGATGCACTACTGGGCGGTACAGCACTATTTGTGATGAGTATGGGTATGGGTATGCCTCTGCTTCTAGTTGGACTAGGTGCAGGTAAATTCATGCCAAGACCTGGTGGCTGGATGACGCGAATTTCACAAGTCTTTGGTGTGATGATGCTTGCCCTTGCTATCTTTATGCTTTCGCGTATACTTCCACCTGGGTTTACCATGACACTTTGGGCACTTCTGTTCATGGGAACAGCCATTTATATGGATGTCTTCGGGCATAAAGATAATGAAGGTGCGATGAGGCTCTTTAGGCTGCTTGCCATGACATTCTTACTTTATGGTGCCTCATTGTTCATTGGAGCGATAAGTGGTTCAACATCATTCATAAGACCATTTGAAAAGTTTACAACCGGTGTTGCAGTTGCTGCTTCACATACGGTTAAAGATAAAAAGGAACACTTGGGTTACTCTGTAGCACGTCTCATGAAAGAGGTCAAAGCATCTGATAAACATGTTGTGGTAGACTTTGGAAAAGACTCATGTACCGCATGTATAGAACTCGAGGAGATCACTTTCCCTCATCCTTTGGTACAAGAACAATTTAAAAACTTTACTTTCATTAAGATAGACCTCACAGCCAATAACGATGAGGATAAAGCCTTACTCAAAAAGTTCGAGCTTTTTGGTACACCAAACATTATCTTTTTTGACAAGGATAACAAGTTCATGCCAGAAAAATCTTTGACGGGATTCATCCCACCTGAAGATTTTGCAAAACATTTGGAAGGTGTGGTGAAGTAGCTACACTTAAAAGAATATGCGAGAAAGATTACTGAAGAGTAGTTATATTTACAATTCAAAAGAATTCTGCTAAAATAATGTTTGAAGAGAGAGTTTTACCTCTCTCTATGGCTTGTCACTTATTCAAGTATCGTAAAATAGCAAGAATAATTGCAAGTATCAGGATAATAATATCCATAATGCTTCACCTACTTACACAGTCAATATTTGACTGGAAGTACAAACAACAGTCGTCGAGAAGCTGTTGTTTGAAAACAACTCAGTCAGACTGCATACACATTTTACTTCACTTTCTCAAAATAGAGTAAAAATATGTCAAATTGTCATGTTTTAGATCACACTCTTTCAATGGCTGTTACAGCCACTCTCTTATCATTATATTCACAAAAAATATCCCCAAACTTATAACAGAAAGGGTTTTTAACCTTGATGAGTTTTAGTCCGTGTGGGCGCATTTTCATATTTTCGAAATTGTATGTATTACTCCTGATCGTGACAGGATAATTGTTACAGTTCAACACCCAGAAGTCTTTTTGATTGATATGTGTATCATCTTTAGGCTCATCATATATTTTCACACCATGTTCTCTGTGAGAGGCAAAACTTTCCAGTAGTAAAACATCGTGATAATGATTACTTGGCGCATTTTCCCTCATGAGTTCACCAGAAGCAGACCGTGAAACATACGCAACTATATCCATGTTGTTACCGGTTTTTTGATTGATACGGGTATAGAGGTCTGTTTTATCAGTGATTTTGTTTAACCCGCTAAAAGAACGGTACGCCTCTATATGACCTTTCATGATGATGTTTTCAAAGTTTTCTGAATGGCGGTATTCTTCGCGTATTTTTTTGTTGCGTATACTGCTGGAGAGTTGTAGACCCATTTGTTTTGATTTGTTGATCACAGGATCTAAAATGAGAGGATCAATGTGTTTTTCTTTGAGTATCCCCAAATAATACAACATCATGTTTATGTTGTCCCCGATATAGTTAAGGAATCTTGATATAAAGTTGTTTGGTCCCAACCAAGTATCCAGACGTGTTAAAATATAGCTGAAGGCAAAGACTTTAAGAATTGGTCCAAGCCAAGAGATAGCAAGTATGGAAAGTGTCCATGATGCTATTTTCGTTATAAAGGTAACAATGGCAGTAAATACCCCGGCAATAAACAGTCGAAGCTCTGCAAATACTATAATGTTATCGAGTAAGCCTATGAAGTATAACACCCATCCTGAAAGAGTCACTCCAAAAATAAAGAAAAATATATTTTTAAATTTACTTTTTAGATCTTGTCTCAAATAGAAGTCTTTTGCCTCTCCCAGTGCATCTATGACATTTTCTATAATATGTGTTTGGATCCATGTGGCAAGTACGGAGTCGAGTAACCAGCGCTTAATGAGAAGAACAAGACCTTGAAAAAATGTGAGACCTGCGATAAAGGCAACAAAATGCAGTTTTGCAGCCAGCCACAAAGAGAGTACACTGGTTTTAAATACCAGTGCTACGGCAAACATATATCCTGTAAGATACTGATAGGAAGATTCATCTGTGAATTTTAGGATTGTGACAAGTATAGTAGGGACGATAATAGCGATGAGTGCTTTATATCGTCGTTTAATATTAGCTCTCTTCGCTCATATCTGTCGTGTAAACACCTGTCAGCTTTTTCCAAATGATAGAGGCATTGAGACCAAACCAGATAAGAAGCCCGATGCCAATGGTCGCTGCCCATCCTGCCTGTGTGAGTTCGGTTACATTAATGATATTGTACTGCTGTAAGCCCCAGATAAAGGCAGCGATGATGATCACGGTGATAATAGCACCATACAATTTTAAACTTTGGAAGATCGATTTAATGGCAAGTAACCAAAGTGCAAGCATCATCAAGATACCAAAGGGTTTAAAGCCTGAGAGTATATCATCTGCATTGGAGATATAGTGTATGAAGTGATACCCTGTCGGATTCCACGTGCCTATTGATAGAGCCATAGAAAGCAGGAGGGTGACCCACCAGGCTAAATGGACAACTTTTTTACCACCTTTAGTGGTAGATGTTTTGGTTAATACGTTTGGGATCATGCTGATTTGTTTCCTTATAAGAGTAATAGCAAGTATTATATCCAAATCTTTTTGAGCTGTAGATACTTCTGGAACGGTGTATCCCCTTAAAATTTTTATTTAAGTTTTCTCACAATAAATGTAAATTTTAAACAGGCAAAGCTTGTGTTTTAGGGCTTTGATAAATCCGTTTAAGGTTAGTAAAATATAATTTAAACTTAAAGTGCTTTATTTGTAGTGTTTAGTGGTTTACATAATGGGGGTTCTTTGAAAAATATTTACAGCTATAGTGAATATTTTGTGCCCATAGAAAACGTTATAAATTTATATATTTTATAAGGTTTTGAAAATAAGGTGTTTGGTTATTATTTACTCCACATTATGTGACATATATTTTCCCTTATGGGTTTGATCTATGACATTTTGCTTTATCTTTGTAGATGAAGTTAGAGGGTTGTAGCTGACTTGTACAATTTTTGCACCCTTCGATTTTAGATATTTTTCAACAGCAATATTATGTGGTTTATCTCCCCAATCTTCTCCAATGACGAAGATATCCACATTTAACTCTTTACAGTTACTTACATATTCAAGTTTATCATAAGATACTACATCAGCTACACAGTCTAATGCTTTGAGCATTCTCATTCTCTGATCTAGAGGGATAATAGGTACATTTCTTTTATATGAACCTACTACTTCATCAGAAGCCACTCCTACTACAAACTTATCACCCAAGGTTGCACAGTATTCTAATAAATCTAAATGACCAACATGTACCATATCAAAGGTACCAACAGTATATACAAGCATTTTAAAAATTCCTTTTAGTTATAAATATATTAAGCGTATAATATCATTTTAATGCTAAAATACA
>QMKT01000072.1 GCA_003646505.1 Campylobacterota bacterium | reverse complement strand
TGCTCAAAGAAGATTTTTGGGAAGACAGACGCATCGTAGTTACAGGTGGTGGTACAAGAGAAAAGATAGATGAAGTACGTTACATCTCCAACTTCTCATCAGGTAAAATGGCAAAGTCGCTTTGTCTTTCACTCTATCTTAAAGGTGCAGATGTCTGCTACATCACATCTATGGGAAATGAATGCTTACCCTCTAGTATTTACACCATCGATGTCGAAGATGCCGAAGAACTTTTAGACTATACTAAAGATGCCATACGTGTCTCTAAAAAAGGTAAAATGTCCAAACCCTCTATGAATGCTTCAAGCAGACACCTTATACAAAAAGAGCCTTACTTGTTCATGGTAGCAGCAGTTGCAGACTTTACCCCTAAATTTCCACAAGAAGGTAAACTCAAAAAATCAATGCTCGGTGAAGTATGGAATGTTGAACTGACACAAAACCCAGATATACTCTCTAGCTTAGACCGAACAGGAATTAAAACTGTAGCCTTTAAGGCCGAGATGGATAGTGATGAGGGGCTTAATAATGCTGTCAAACTTTTAGCACAAAAACGTGTAGATGCCGTGTGTTATAACTTACTTCAAGATGCAAAAAGTTTTGGAGGAGATGAAAATGAGATCACATTCATTACAGAAGAATCGCAAACACCTCTGGGTCGTGCAGATAAACTTACACTCTCCAACAGAATATTATCCCAAGCTAAGGCACTAAGTCATGAGTAATACTCCTATTAAACATCTCGCGATCATTATGGATGGCAATGGAAGGTGGGCAAAGAACCGTGGACTTAACCGAAGCAAAGGTCATGAAGCAGGTGCAGAAACGATCCGAGAGATCACTACTTATTGTGCATCACACGTCAGTATTGAAACAGTTACATTTTATGCCTTCAGTACTGAGAATTGGAAACGTCCCAAACTGGAAGTGGAATTTCTCATGAGACTTCTTGACACCTATCTTAAAAATGAGGTTGATACCTATCAGAAACATGGTGTCCGTTTTAAAGCGATAGGATGTCTTCATCAATTTTCAAAATCTTTACAAAAACGTATTGCAAGGACAGAAGAACTCACCAAAACAAATACAAATCTCACACAAGTTCTTGCACTAAATTATGGTTCTCGTTCAGAGATCACCGGAGCAGTAAACAAACTCATAGCTGAAGGTAAAACATCTGTCACGGAAAAAGAGATCTCTGCCGCACTTCAAACACCGTATACAGATATAGACCTACTCATTCGAACCAGTGGAGAACAACGCCTCTCTAATTTTCTTTTATGGCAATTAAGCTATTCAGAATTTACTTTTACTCCTACACTTTGGCCAGATTTTACCGCCAAAGAGCTTGATGATATTACCATCAATTTTGAACAACGTTCAAGACGATTTGGAGGTCTATGATGTTAGAAAACATAATCATTGAAATAGCGCTCATTGTCTTTATCTTTGGAGCTATGATCGGTTCTTTTTTAAATGTAGTGATCTATCGTATACCCAAAGGTGAAAGTATTGTCTTCCCTTCATCAAAATGCCAAAGCTGTCAAAATGCCTTAAAATGGTGGCACAATATTCCCATATTTTCATGGTTGTTTTTAAGAGGAAAATGTTATTTTTGTAACGCTAAAATATCTGCACAATATCCTATTGTTGAATTTCTTACAGGGATCATCTTTGTAGCATTGTACTTTAAACTGGGACTTGTCTGGTATCTGCCTTTCATCGCTGCTTCTTTTGCCGCTTTACTTGCCCTTGTGATGATCGATTTTAAATACATGGCTGTTCCTGACAATGTCAATTTTGCAGCACTGCTATTTGCACTTGTGCAACCTCAATTTCTTACTTCACTCATCTATGCAGCAATTGCAGCAGGAGGACTCTATCTTATCGGTCTACTCTCATCATTACTTGCAAGAAAACAGGCTATGGGCGGGGCGGATGTCATAGTTGCTGGAACGATGGGTGCACTGCTTGGATTTCCAAACTTTTTTGTCGCACTCTTTCTCTCTGCACTTTTGGCCATGATACCTGCGCTCATTTGGAGAGAAAAAGGTGTGCCTTTTGTGCCATTTTTAGCCTTGGCAACATTCATAGTTTACCTCTATGATACCCAAGCCACGCAACTTTTGGAAACACTCATTTATGGTTAACGTAAAAGGATATATCTCTTCGAACTTCACCAAGTCGTTCTTAACTATATTTCTACCATTTTTCATCATAATCTCTCTCGTCTTTCTAGTAAGAATTGCGGCACTCACATCACAGATACAGATCAGTTTTGGAGAACTCATCCTGCTTTACAGCTATTCCATACCAGAAATCATTTTCTATACACTGCCTTTGTCCTTCATCTCTGCTCTAGCCAACCTACTCGTCAAGCTTTCACAAGATAATGAACTCATTGCACTCTATGCCTTAGGTTTAAAATCAAAGAAAATACTTAGCAGTTTAGTGATCCTTGGTCTTCTTTTCACCCTCCTTTTGGCAAGTATTTCTATCTTGGCAATGCCTCTAAGCAAACAATTCTACAAATCATTTAAAGAAGAAAAACAGAACGATGCAAAACTCAATATTGTTCCAGGGAAACTAGGTCAAAAATTTGGAAACTACTACATCTACGTGAAAGAAAAGAAAGAAGAGAAATTTCACGATATCGTCATCTATAATCGTACAAATAAAGCAAGTGAACAATTTTTTTCATCTCAGACAGGACAACTTAACCAACATCAGAATATCACCTCTTTGCTATTGAATGAAGGATATGGATATACCTATTCAGAAGTGAAACTCCAACAGGCCCAATATAAAACATTGGAGATCTTTGACAGTGCACAAAAAAAAGGGTTTGTATTTATGGATGTTGAAAAGTATTGGAGTCGTCTCAAAAATGATATTAAGTATATGAAGAAAATCCTTTTTTTCACTTTTGTCAGCTTTATTCCATTGCTTTCTGTTTATCTCGTAGCTGCATTTACCATGATAAACCCTAGATACCAGAATAATCATTCCTTTATAGTTACTTTTGTTACAACACTCTCTCTCTATCTCATTGCTTCTTCTTTACAAAAATGGGGTACGCCACTTACCTTGATCATAGCGATTATATCTGTTGCCGTCCTTGGCAGGTGGCTGTTTAATACCCGTGTAGCTAAATATTTCTAAGGGCTCAAACATGCGTGTAAAAGCTGTACTTACCTATGATGGAAGTTGTTATCAGGGGTTTCAAAAACAGACATCCACCCAAAATACCATTACCTCAGCGATAGAAGAAGCACTTGCATCCTTACAAATACATTCTCCTATCACAGGAAGTGGAAGGACTGATGCCGGAGTGCATGCCACTGGTCAGGTCATACATTTCGACCTGCCAGATTTTTGGGACGATCTAGCGAAATTAAAGTGCAACATAAATCGAAAATTAACCGATATATCTTTTAAACATATTAGCAAAGTGGATAATGATTTTCATGCACGTTTTTCTGCAAAAAAAAGAGTTTATCGTTATGTATTTAAAACCCATAAGCCTTCAGTATTTGAACAAAAATACATTTCCTGTTATGACACATTTAACCCTGCTCTACTTGTTGAAGCACTCAAAGCTTTTGAAGGAGAACATGACTTTAACTTCTTCCATAAAACAGGTTCTCTTACCCATACTACCATAAGAGAAATTTACCATACAGCTTATGTAGAACGTAAAGGATATCATTTTATCTATTTTCAGGCCAATGGGTTTTTACGTTCACAAGTAAGAATGATGGTCGATATGGCAATGTCCTGTGCTACAAATACCATGACACTTACACAACTCAAAGAGCAATTGCACGGACAAAAAAAACACAGTACAAAATTAGCCCCGCCTGAAGGGCTCTACCTTGCAAACATATTTTATTGAAAGGAAATCATTCTTGAAAAAACTTTTACTTTTTACAGTTTTATCTTTATCTTTGTATGCAAATAGTCCAATGGAAATGCTTTTTAGTGTGTAGCTATTTGTGGTTGCAACATCTCTTCTGGCATACCTTCAACTTGTAGTGTTTCAACTGTTTCTTGCATAACAGGCAGTATTTCTTCTTCGATCTTCGTTCTTAGTGTCTCTACAGGAGTTGGAATAGTCTCTTCGGGTACTTGTTGTACCGCTGGAACTTCAGGAGTTTCTATTACAGCAGGAATCGTTTTGACTTCTGGTGTTTCTATGACTGCAGGAGTTGATACAGGTTCATTTTTCTCTACTTTTGGAGTAAGTTCTTCTTTAAGCTCTTCAAGCTCCTCTTTTATGTCAAATAACTCATCATCCAGGGTTTTAACCTGTTCTACATTCATACCATATTTATAAACAAGCTCTCCACCTTCTTCACCTTGTTCAAATATGCCGGCAACAAATAGTATAAGAATAGCAAGATAAAGAAATTTTATAACACCTTTTCCTGTAACCGCTGAAAGAAACTTGAAAAAGAACACCACTACAGAAGCTAACAGTAAATACGTTCCTAAAAGTTTATGGTCAGAAAGGGCTGTTTTAGCCGCTTCTCCTAATGCAGGATACGCTTCTTTCCCATCAACCAGTCCGGTAAGATACGCTCCCGCAGAAACAAAGATCGTTAAAAAGATCAAAAAGAAAGAAATACCACCTATTGCCTTCTTTTTCATAATGAGATTAATAAGCTCCAATAAAAGAATCACTACAGGCAAAGCGATCATAAAATGATCAACTGAGGGGTGCAATAGTACAGGAATATCAAATGGAAGTTCAACTTTTGGTAATGTAATAACGGGTAATGTCATGACGCGTATCCTTTAAATTATATTTAAGATTATAGCACAAATCAGTTAAAATGGTTTAACCACAACCATAATAACAATAAATATCATGAGTAATGTCGGTACTTCATTATAAATCCTTAAATACTTAGAACTCTTATAGTGCGGATCAGTGATAAGTGTTTTGCGAATACTGTTGAGTGAAAAGTGATACGCAATTAAAAAAATGAGGACAAACAGTTTTGCATGCATCCATCCGCCACTTGAAAAAATACTTGAATTTAAATACAGCATCACTGCCCCAGTAATGATAGTAGCCCACATTGCAGGAGCTCCTATATATTTAAAAAGTTTATACTCCTGTATTTCGACTATCTCTGTAAAGGCTTTGGTATCTGCATTTTCACGATGATAAATAAACAACCTTGGCAGGTAAAACAACATCGCCATCCAAGAGACAAAACTCATCACATGAAACGCTAAGATCCAACTATAATACTCCATACTTACTCCAATAGACTAAAATCTTTAGGGTGATACACCACTAACTGTAATTTCTTATAATACCCAAGAAGTGCATTGTGTATCTTTAGCTTTGAGCCATTGGCTGGTGTGCTGTTCTTCTTTTTAAAATAGATGGGGATTTTTTGACCAGCTACATAAAAATGTCTTTTTTTATACATTCCCACAAGATCAATGATCACTTCATTTTGTCTAGTGGAGATATTTTCAGACAGATCTGTCTGTTTCAACAAATATTTGGAGACATTCTCTTCTCCTTTTTCTTCTAACACATACACATGTGTCAACTCTTTCAAGCCCTTATAGTCTTTCATTGCACGCACGAGAAGATCATACTTTTTACCCACTTCAAGTTTACCTGCGCAGCCAAAAAGAAAGATACCTCTACCCTCTTTGGTTTGTTTAATGATCGCATTTCCTCTGCGTTTCCAGATCACGACTGCATTTTGTACGACCACTTCATTTTCAAGAGCCTCTTGTGTATAAAAATACGCTATCTTTTTTGTTTCCCGTTTTTTCTTGACAGATTTTTTATCTGTACCCGGTATATAGGGTTTCGTATCAAAATAAGCATAAACAGGCAGATGGTCGGAGTAACCTTTTCCTCTATGTTTCCCTTTTTTATAATGCCACCTGTTGATGTATCCGCGTTTTGTAAATAGATACCCTTTTCTAAATACTTTAAAAGAGTTATTGACATACTCTATGCCCTTTTGATCAAACAATGATGAAGGCAACACTATATGATCTGCAGTACCTTTTTTACCATAAAACTTGGTGTTCCAGCGCTGACCCAGTGCTAACTCTTTCCATAAAGTATAATGTGATCCTTTCTCTCCTTTGATCAGAGCTGATTCATCCACAAGTGTATTTCCATCTGAAACCCCAAGTATATGATGTAGCCCTGTTTTCCCATGGGTATCATCTATCTTTTTTTCAAGACTTAAATGTGCATCATAATCTGTATTGAAATCGCCCAATACAATATAAGGTTTTGTATTTGAAAAGGTATCTAAACGTCTCTTCAATACCTTGGCATACTTCAACCGTTTGCTTTCATACCCTTTATACGCTCTTGACTTCCAATGGTTTACAAATATCCATAAAGATTCACCCCCTATATCCACTTCAACTTCCAGTATATTACGTACCCTGGGTGAGTAGCTTACCTGTAACTCTTTTTGTTTTTTTATGGGAAACCTTGAAAGTAAAGCAATTTGGATCGTCGCATTCTTCTTAGTTGTGATCGTAGAGTATCTGTATCCACACCCTACACGAGTAAGTCGTCTTTTAAGCTGTTCAAAAACATGAGAGTTTTCAATCTCCTGAAGCCCAAGTATATCTGCATCAAGATCACAGATCACTTCTGACACATGATTCAATTTTATCTCAACCATACGTTTTGTCCAGTTATGTTTTACGGTGTAAGTTTCATACTCCGTCCCCACATACTGTGCATCAAAAAGATTTTCTACATTATATGTGGCTACCTTGAACGGTTTGGAGTATATAAATAAAGGCAGTAAAAATAAAAGTAAATATCGCACGCAAACCCCCACAGTTTTAATAGTATTCTATCAAACATATGAAAAAGAATACTAAATGCTAGTATTCTTTTGGAAATTTTTAAATGTAAGACTATTTTATTAAACTATAAAAATAACTTAAAGAAAGTACTATGAAAAAAATGATAATAAGTGCACTTGTTGCAAGTAATTTGGCAATCGCTGGTGGAGATATCGCACCAGTTGAACCAGTGATGCCTGAAGTAGTTGTGAGTGACAGTTGGGATTACACTGCTTCTATTTATATATACGGTGCGGGTATTGGTGGAACTACTGTAGATGGACAGGAAGTCGATGTTCCTTTTAGTGATATTCTTGATAATTTAGATATGGGCTATATGGGTCACTTTGATGCAAAGAAAGGTAAGTGGACTGTTGCAGCAGATGTCATTTACTTGAAGATGGGTGATAGTATTCCTACTCCAGGACCAATTGATAAGATACAATTTAGATCTTGGATCGTAACACCTTATGCTGCTTATAATATTGTGGACTCAGGTCAGTGGGATCTTAATCTTCTCGCAGGTGCACGTTACTTATATATGAAACCAAAATTAACACTTGCGACTATACTTCCAGGTGCCAGTCCAAGAACACCCTCAGTATCAGATAGTAACTGGGATGGTATTATTGGAATGAAGGGTCAGTATAAACTGAATGAAAAATGGTTTATGCCTTTCCATTTTGATGTAGGAAGCGGAGATTCTGAGATGACTTGGCAAGCTTTTGCCGGAGTCGGGTATCAATATGAAAATTGGGATTTGATCGCGGGTTACCGTTATCTTGAATGGGAATTCGATAATGCCTTCGTTGGGTTTACTGACTTTGATCTTAGTGGACCTATGATCGGAGCGAAGTTTAGCTTCCAAACTTGTATTATATGTTGTGTTCTTGGTAGCTTAAAAATTACCACACTTTTCTGTAATAACGGTTCAGATCGTATAGTCCTGCCTGCAGCGGGTCTGCTTTGTTGAAATGGTTTTGGAACCAATCAAAGGTTTCCCAAAATTTACTGTCTGAACGGGAAAGTAAATATTTTTTTACTCTCTCCATGTCTTTTTCACTTCCGTCAAAGTTGACAATCAGATCAAAGAAGTCTGGCATATCTTTATGATGTACAACTGCAAAAAGATTTGGATAAGAGCCAACAGATCCTTTGATAATATCGATGGTATCTTTGTTACTGTCTAATCTTTTTTCTTCTCCAAAAAGAGAATTGACATTATCGTGCCAGCGATTGACGACCAGTGTGTTAACACGATCTTTCCCATCAGGCATAATGATACGCAAATGCATAAGATTGGCACCATGATCAGTAATATGCTTGACAAATCCTGTGCCCGCAGCCGTCAAAGATCGTGCACCTTGTAAGAAATCTCTGTGTGTACGAAATTTTTTGGGCATACGTGGTGGATGTTCTCCTTCTTTATAATAATTGATAGAGTCAAAAGCAATACCTGTAGACTTGAGTATATGTTTTTTTACTACTTTTTCAATAAACTCACCCTTGGGGTAGGAAGTACGATAGTTTATCTTTGCCTCATGATCCATAATATGGTACATCTTTTTCTCTATATGTTTGTCTCCAAGATACCATGACTTGAAGAGAGGAAGGCGATCTTTTGCAGGTAAATATGCGAGGAAATTTGCTTCACCTTCCATACGTAAAAAATCCATATAGCGTCTGACATTCGTTTGATGTGAAACATTTCCATAAACATCATACCCTGCTACCAGTGAATAATAGATACGCTCCAATTGAGGGTAGTCGATGACCCACATAGTACGTGGAAGTTCTCCTATGGCACCGCGATGCACTGAAGCAGAGTCAAAATGACGATAGACGGTCAGAAGCGGAGCATCTTTAGCTGTATTGCCTTTCCATATGCCTTCTAGTCCTAGACCTTTTGGATAATTTTTGTCATAGAGTACCTGTTTTGCATCAAAATAGCGGGCGTATTTTTTTCTATATGCATCAGAGAATGTTT
>QMKT01000071.1 GCA_003646505.1 Campylobacterota bacterium | reverse complement strand
TACAAAAAAGGTATAACACATGAGAAATAAATACATTGAAAGCTTCGAGCAAGCACAACTAGAAAACAGAAACCTTCCAACATTCAGAGCAGGTGATACAGTAAGAGTAGGCGTAAGAATTAAAGAAGGCGCAAAAACAAGAGTACAAAACTTTGAAGGTCTTTGTATCGCAATTAGAGGTCAAGGAACAGGTAGAACATTCATGGTAAGAAAAATGGGTGCTAACTCTGTTGGTGTTGAAAGAATTTTCCCACTTTACTCAGACTCTATCGAAAGTATTGAAGTACTTAGAAGAGGTAGAATCAGAAGAGCAAAATTGTTCTATCTTAGAGAACTCAAAGGTAAAGCAGCAAGAATCAAAGAACTCAGAAGAAAATAATCTTTCTTTCTGCTTCACAGCATTTTCGGCTAAATGGGCTTTGTTCCGTTTGGTCACTTACTATCAGTAAGCTCCCGCACTTCACAAAACCCATTTAACCAAAACTACTACAAATCAAAAAGAAATCTTTATTTTCTTAAAACATATTATTTTTTAATAAAATCGCTATAATAACTTTTTTAATTTATTTAGGATATTTCTATGCTGACAACGCTCAAAAACAAACTCATTTTACTTTTACAACTCATACTTGTACTCATTTATATCATCTTTGAAGAACTTATATGGGAAGGCATAGCGAAGCCTATCTATGAGGCTATTCATGGACTTAAAATACTTCAAGCCATTGAAGCAAAACTAGAACATGCTAATCCTTCATTTATACTTGTTCTTTTTATCATTTTACTTACCATCGTAGAAGCCTTTGGTATCTATGCAGGTATCTTGTTCGTTTCTGGACAGGTTGTGTTAGGTCTGACTTTGTATATATCAAAAATCCCTATAGCAGCATTTACTTTTTGGCTCTTTAGAGTGACAGAAGATAAGCTGATGCAGTTTGGATGGTTTAAATGGATGTATGATCAGATCATGAAGGCCATTGACTGGCTGAAAGCCTGCGAAATGTATATTAAGATGATGGAACGTTTAAAACAGATCAAGAAGAGTCTGAAAGAGGGCTTTAAAGCTTTTAAAGAAAAATACTTTGCAGGTGAAAGTCCTTTTATCGCAAAGATAAAGCGTCTCTATAACACTGTGAAGGGTTCTTTGAAAAAATAGAGCTGCCATGAAAAATAGAATTCTTGCATGGGTCTTACCCTTAGTACTGGTTGGTATTATTGTTGTGTTCAGCGTTGAAGAGAGTCGTACTTTTGTGCTTACTCCGGTACATAGTACATTTTATTTTTTAAAAGAGAACCTTTTGACTCTCTTGGCAGCTTTTTTCCTTGTGAAAGGAAAGTTTATCTTGATGATTTTTCTTAAAAAGATTGCTCTTCTTTCTGCCACAGGGTTAGGAAAACGTTATGTCATAGAAAAAGTGATCACACATAATTTCAAAATACATTTTCTAGATCATATCACGGATGATATTAAACGTTTGATCGTCTATATACAAAAGAATTTTAAAAACTTTCCGATCGTCAAACAGATCATGGCGATCTTTGTATTCTTAGGCTCTCTGGGTTTTATAGGTAAGTTTATAGGTGGGATGCTTGCTATGAAGGTTTTTGTTGCAAAATTTTGGAGTTTTTTACTTGTATTCTTTTTGAAAGCGAGTACGGCAATCGTCTATTTCTTTACAGATTATTTATGGGGGAGCTGGATCGCTCCCATTGTGGAGGTGGTGATCTTTACCTGGATATTGTCATGGATGGAAAAAGTACCTTTTTTAGCAAAAAGTTTAGCAAAGATCTCTACATTTTTATCTACGTTCTTTAAGTGGGTAGAATTTTTTCTGGAAAAAGTTTTTCATATTCCTGTAAAAAGGTTCTTAAAATGGTTGTCTAAAAAGATACAAAGAAGTATTTATCGTTTTATAGGCTATCAAAAAGTTTCCCCATGGAAACGCTTAAAGAAAAGTAGATTACTGACCCCAAACAGTCATAGCAAGCTTCAACATAAACGTCAAGAGAAAGTAAAGAGTAAAGAAGAGACGAGGTATCTCTCTTCTTATGAAAAGTTAAAGAAAAAAAGAAAGTCTAAAAAGTAATATTTCGGTATCTGTTTATTTGTGACCGCTGTCACCTGTTCTTTGTACAAGTTCATTCATCTTCTCTCCACATATATTATAGGCTTCTCCAAATCCAAAGGTTGCTTCTCCATAAATTGGAGTTAACACGTAGAGGTTAAAGTCTCCCATATCCATAAGCATCGTAAGCGTCTCACCCTGTTTTGATACAAAGGCTTCCATGATAGGTTCAAAAGAAGTATCATTTTTAGAGATACACTTTACATCACACTGCAAAGAGATACGTTTTCTTGCAAAGATCTGTTGGGTCTGACTTTCATCTTCGATAAAAAATGCAGAGGCTTTAGGGTTTTGCTGTATGTTTCTTGCATGTGTGGCAATATCTGAAATAAAAATATAGATAGAGATGCCATCATAATAAAAGGGTGCATAAGAAGAGAAAGGGTAGCCATTTTCACTCATAGTGCCCAAAACAACACTTTTGAAAGGCGTAAGGTAGGTAGAGAGTTGCATCAGTAACTCCTGTTTTTCATAGCCTGACTCGCTTCACGGTCAAGTGTCTTTGCCTTCATATCGGCACGTTTGTCATGAATTTGCTTCCCTTTAGCAAGCGCAATGCTTACTTTTGCAAAGTTACGTTCATTAAAGTATATCATAAGTGGCACGATGGTCAATCCGTCTTTATGGACCTTAACGTAGAGTTTTTCCAACTGTTTTTTATGTAAAAGCAGTTTTCTTGGTGTTCTTGTATCGGGTATGTAGTTTCTATTGGTTGTTTCCAGATGTGCAATGTGCGCGTTCATGATATGAAGTTCACCTTGTATGAAACGACAAAAAGCATCTGCCAGGTTGGCACGCTTGGCACGAAGTGCTTTGACTTCAGAACCGGCAAGTACAATACCTGCTTCAAACTTTTCAAGTATTTCATAATCATGTCTGGCTTTTTTATTTTGTGCAACGATGTTAATAGCCAAGGCAGTCCTTTTTTTCTAGAATTATATCATATAATCCACTATGGATAATACAGATACAAACCCTTTGGAGATTCTCTATCAGGATGAGGATATGATTGCGATCAATAAACCTTCGGGATTACTGGTGCATAAATCACACATAGACAAACATGAAACCCAGTTTGCTCTGCAGCTTCTGCGTGATCAGATAGGGCAATATGTCCATCCTGTGCATCGTTTGGATAAACCTACTTCAGGGGTCTTGCTTTTTGCTTTGAGTGCAGAGGTAGCACAAATGCTGTCACTGCTTTTTCGTAACTCCGAAGTACAAAAAGAGTACATAGCTATCGTGCGTGGATATACGGATGATGAGAGGCTCATTGATCATCCGCTTAAGCAGATGCTGGACACTAAAGAGCAAAAAAAACTGGGTATTACCAAAGAAGCTCAAGAGGCACAAACTGAGTATATTCGTCTAGGAACTGTAGAGTTACCTTACGCAGTGAGTCGTTACCCTGTAGCTCGCTATTCATTGCTTAAGTTACGGCCAAAAACAGGAAGAAAACATCAATTGAGACGACATATGAAACACATATTACATCCCATTGTAGGAGATACCAAACATGGCAGAGGCGAACACAACAAGTTATATCGAGAGAAGTTTGAATGTCACAGACTGCTATTACATGCCAACAGATTAGAATTTAACCATCCCATAAGTAATAAAAAAATGGTTATAGAAGCACCTTTAGATGATATGTTTAAAAAATTATTTAAAATCTTTTCTTGGGAAGAGATGGTATGATGTTATATGACAAATGATGAACATAAAAATAATCCTATGCATGGGGTTAAACTCAAAGATATACTTGAGGCGCTAGAGGCACGTTACGGTTGGGAACTTTTGGGACAGTTAGTAAATATAAATTGTTTTAACTATGATCCAAGTATCAATTCCTGTTTGAAATTTTTACGAAAAACACCCTGGGCAAGGGATAAGGTAGAAGCGTTATATCTCATGATGATCAAGAAGCAAAAAGAACAGGAGTAGAGGGTTCTCAATACTCTTTGAGTGCATTATTGATCTGTATATAGGCTACCACCGGTGTAGTTTCAAAATAGGGAATATTGTATTTTTTAGCAAAATCCTTTGTGATCTTTTGGACTTTCAAAAGACTAAAACGAGGGGCTTTTGGAAAAAGGTGGTGTTCTATTTGCGTATTGAGCCCACCGTAGAACCAGTGTACCAAAAACCCACCTTTTAGTGAACGGCTTCCTCTCATTTGAAGTTCCATCCATGAAAAATCTTTTGCTTCTTCCTCTGTAAATGTTTCACATCCCAAGTGGTTGGTAATAAATCCAAAGGCAAGCCATGGAGAGAGAACAAAATTTAAAGTTAAGGCAACGATGAGTGTATTCAATGCACCTACTTGATAAAAAAGTGTTCCCCATATAAGCGGCCAATGCATCAGCATTAGTGCAAATTCACCCCAAAGTTTACGTTTGATGACAAACTTATAGGATTGTGCTATGAAGGCAGGAAACATAAAGAACATGGATCCCCAAAAGATAAGATATTTGTATTTTTTGATAAAAGGGCTATCTCCTCTGTTTGATGTAAAGGCATTATCAAGTGCACGTATATCTTCATCTTTATCTATAATATTACAGTAGGTATGGTGATTCACATTATGTTTATAATCCCACCATGAAGAGGAGTTAGAGAGTATCAGTGCAGAAAATGGGTAGCTCAGTTTTTTAGAGAGAGATTTATTTTTAAAATACTGCGTATGCAGAACATCATGAGATACAAATACCGAACGTGTAAAGAGTAGGGTTAAAAACATACCTAATAAAATTGGGTTCCATAAAGGAGCAGTAACAAGTGCTGCGATGACACAGAGAAGAACAGCGATCATCTCTATAGTTCCTCTGACAGGAACACGCTTCAGCAAGCCAGCTTCACGTACTTGTGCTTTAAGTTCATCAAACTTATCGGGATATGTGATCAAGGTGGACATTGTGACCTCTTTTAGATTTAATTTTTGTATTATACCATAGTCACTATAAGGAAGGTTACACTATAATTTATGTATATGGTATAAGACAATATTATAAGGGTGCCTTGTATGAGATTAATGTTAGTAATGTTATTTTCTTTGACGATGTTATTCAGTAAAGATATTTCTGAAAAACTGATAGTCAGTGGTGATAGGAACAGTACAACAGCACAGGTACATTTATTGAAGTTAAAAATGGTTTTTATCGGAAATTCCCAAACGAGAGCATTACAGGAAAAATATAAATTAAATCTTGAAATAGAAACACTTGATGAATATACAATGGTTGTGATAAAGCCTATAAGATCACTGGCTGTTAAAAATGAATTACTTCTGTTGTTAAGCCCCATTTTCCCTAATATATTTTCAATAGAAGACCATAAAATAGAGATGACAGGTCTTGAAAGTATGAAGGAAAGCAAAATAATGAAAAATCAGATTACTCCTTCTCATACCAATACCATGCATCAGGCCAATAGTTTGATAGAAAAGATAGGGATAGGATTAGAGTGGATCGCGTTATTTTTTCTCTCCGTTATAGGGCTTATTTTATCGTTAAGCAGTAGACGTAAAATGACAAGTTTGGAAAATATACAGAAAGAGCTAAGTCGAAAACAAGAAGAAATTGAAAGTGAAATTAAAAATTTAGGAGCATCCGGTGTCTAAAATATATAGATTTTTACTGTTAGTGTTTCTATTGGTACAAGCAGCAACAGCAGGGACAAATTTTATTATTTTGGATAGCGGTGATGATAAAGAAAAGATAGTGGCACAAAAGAAACACTATGAAGCGAGGTTAGAGCAAGACAAAACAGTTGAAAGTTTAGCAAATGGCTCTAAATTTCAGGCTGTCATTAAAAAAGTAGATGCATCCTATATATTGAGAGTTGGACCATTTAAAAGTAATGATCTTCTTGCATTGGTGTATCTCAAGGCCAAAGAATCTTTTCCCAATGCCTTTATATTGGAAGAGAAAAATCTTGTGCTGAAATCTGAACCTATCATACAGACGGTTGAAAAAAAGATTTATATCGATAGGGAAGTGGCAGAGACAAAAGGGGATGACCCTTTATGGGTCGCAATGTTTGCTTTAGCTTTTGTGGGTATCTTTTTTATGTTTCTCTCTTCTGAGCAGATGAAACGGATGAGGTTGGAACATGAAAAAATAAAATTAAAACATGAAAGTCTTGAGCTTAAACAGAATGAAGCACTCTCAAGTATGGGGGAAAATATTCAGATCATTGCAAAAGAGACCATGAATCATACACATCAATTGGCAGAAAAGGTAAAAGAAACGCCTCTGTATGATGATGTAGAAAAAGTGATGAATAATGAAAATGAATTGCTTGATGTGACAGGAGACCTGGTAAAATTTTTACGATTAAAATCTAAAAAAGTGGTCATACAACATGAAGTATTTAATTTTAACCATGTATTGAATGAAGTGGCAGGACTCCTGAATACTAAATATAAACAAAATGAAATAGAATTGGTTTTTGATATTGACAAAGATGTACCAAAGTATATGATGTCAGATTCAGTGCACCTGGGACAGATCCTGATCAATCTACTTGAATACTTTATACAAAATAGTCAAAACAAAGAGGTAAAAATTGAAGTTACTACAGTTAAGGAGAAGAAGAAAGGATTAAACCTAATATTTAAAATCAATGCAGATATCAATATAGAAGATAAAGAAACTTTATTTAATTCTTATTATGATGAAGAAAGCAGACGATATGTGGGGTTAGGTTTGTTTGTCGCAAAAGAGTTAACGTACCTGATGGGTGGTGAACTTGATATCACAGATAAAAACTATGAAAGTACGATGTTAGTATTCACGCTTCATATTGAAGTACAAAATAATGAAAAAAGAAAATATAGACTGCCTGATAAAGACTTAGTAGGCAAAAAGATTCTTATTGTTGACCGCAGTCATAGTTCAGCACTGGCTACGCAAAAATTGTTTGCGTATTTTAGAGCAGATATAGATATTCTAAGTGCCGAAATGTTTTCTGAACAGATACCGGATTTTACACAATATGAGATCTTTGCTTTGAGTAATACCTTGTTTACAACTAAAGTATTTGGAGCCATAGAGCAGGTAAAAAAGAAACAGGATTTTAAAATAATTTCTTTAGAGAACCTTTTTACTTCTAAGGATATTCCTCTCAATAAGCATGTGGACATCAGATTGAAAAAACCACTTACACAGGAATATGTATTTGATACACTAATAAAGTTATATACGGTCAAAGAAGATAGCAAAAAAAGTAGTGAAGAGAATGATGGTACCGAATTGATGGTTTATAGCGAAGCATTTCAAGATACGCCCAACATTACTTTAGAAAGTTTTCATTCCCTTGTAGATGCGCATATATTAATTGTAGAAAATGATATAGTCAATCAAAATATCTTTTTGGAGATTTTAGGAAAATCAAATATAAAGGTATCGGTTGTAAATAATGGGCAGGAAGCGATCGATTTTCTGCATGATGTACAGGAACATATAGATATCATTTTTATGGATATTAATATGCCAGTAATGGATGGATACACAGCCACAAAGATCATGCGAAAAGAATCTCGTTTTGATCAGACAGCTATTGTCTTTTTGTCTGCTTTGGCTTCTGAGCATGAAATTGAGAAGATGCTTGAAAGTGGGATGAATGGATACCTTTCCAAGCCGCTTAAATTAGAACAGTTGTACACGGCACTCAAAGCATTCTTAAATCAAGTTGATCCTCTGATATCACCGATGTATGTGCCTTCTCCAATGGTTTTTGAGGGACTGAATGTAGAGGTGGGTGTTGAAAACCTCAATGATAATATCATTTTTTATAAACAGGTATTACAGGAGTTCATGGATGCCTATTCTCAAAGTGGTTCCATATTTGAGGGTCTGGTGAGGGAACAGCGCTATGGACAGATCAAGGTACTGTGCTTAGATATGAAAGGGCTTACCGGGACGATAGGGGCTAAAGAGATGCATATTATTATCAATGAAATACATCAGCATCTCATTTATAAAAAACCAGAACTTTTACACAGCTATGTGAAGATATATCAGACGAAATTGGATGAACTCACCCGATCTATCGAGATTTATTTAGAGGTATAAGAGGTAATCCTTATCTCTTTAATCTAAAGAATGTACTCCCACTCCCGGAGAAAAACCATCCTTCCTTGGCAATTGTTTTTAATTCTGGATAGGCTAAGAGTGCAGCTGCATAGAGGTCATTGAGTGTTATGGGATCTGAGATCATTTCTAAAAGTGTTTTAGAGTTTATGTTGTCCCATCCCAAAAAAGAACATACGGTGATATTTTTTAGTAACTCTTTTTTAAATGTTTTATAGACGACTGTAGTGTCACAGCCCATGTTTGGTGTGTAAAGTTCTAGTGCCAGCGGTGCTTCATCAAATGGTTCAACCTTTTCTCCAAAGCCAGAGACGTTTGCAGAGGGATAGTTATAAATGAAAAAAGGTAGATCAGCACCTATGGTACTACCTAACTTAGCCAATTCTTCTGTGCTTATCATCAGGTTACACACCTCTTTTACAAGTAGCATAAATGCAGCGGCATCAGAAGACCCACCCCCTAAACCTGCTTGGCTTGGTATACGTTTGGTCACAACTACTTTATGTGCGTAAAAGAAGTTTAGGATGTCCAGGTCACCGGTATGGTCATTAAGGGCTTTATAGGCTTTGTAGATAGTGTTAGATTCTAAAGGCACACCCTCACATCCCTCTATGGTAAAGGTTTCACATTCACAAGGTACAAACTTTATGGT
>QMKT01000070.1 GCA_003646505.1 Campylobacterota bacterium | reverse complement strand
CATAGTATGATGACAGCGATATGGATTGCTATGTGGTATATGATTGTAAATACTGTGATAGGAAATATACTTGAACCACGTATTATGGGCAGAGGATTGGGCTTGTCTGCTCTGATAATATTTATATCAATGATATTTTGGGGATGGATGTTCGGTCCTGCAGGGATGATTCTATCCGTTCCTTTAACCATGGGTGTACAGTTTTTATTTGATCAATATGAAGAGACCAAATGGCTTGCATTTATCTTAGGTGACTATAAAGGATGATCTGAAGCATACGGAACTTTGGCTTTAAAGTTTTACTTGCATCATTTTTATGACAAGTATATTTAAGGTAATATACTACTTAATACTTATTAGGATGACATCATGAGAATTATCACACTATTACTACTTTTGCAGTTAAGTCTGTTTGCGTCAGGGAGTACTGAAGATAGTATGAATGAGAGTGAATCGACACAAGCTATTCAGAGTATAGAACAAGAACCTACATTTGTTGATGTGAGTGATGTTCCTGAGAAATCTGTAAAAATTATAGTTGATCTTAAAAGTATGCAAGAACGCATAGATAAAGAAAAAAAGAAAACAAAAGATATGCATGAGGCTGTTGAACCCTATGCACATTTGATCTCTCTCTTGTTGGAAAATTCAAATTATAAAAATATCAGTAAACAAAATGCAAGAGAATTGCAAAAAATGCAAAGTGAACTGGCCGTTTATCTAAAGCAGCTTATGGGCTGGGAGCGTATACTAAAATCAAGTATTCAAACATATGATGTCTATAGTGAACGATTAAAAAAATATTCTACCTTATGGAGTCAAACACATAGTAATGCTGTTGCTGAAAATACTCCAGATGCGATATTGGATAATATAGTATCTGTGATCACAGATGTGGAAGTGTTACAAAACAGTCTAAAAACTGAGTATGACAAAACACTTATAGATTCACAAATAATTACAAATAAGGTTTTAACCCTTGAAGAGCTAGATACGCAACTTCAAGAGACTGAAATATCAATTAGAAATAAAATATTTTATCAAAACAAAGAGCCTCTTTTTGATCTTCTTTCTGAAAACAGGTTCTCTTTTTCTACTTACATAGAGAATGTATATACTGTTATGGCTGAAAAGAATAATGAGAGAATCGTCTATTTCCAAACGCATGAAGAGTTATTTTTGAAATTTGTTATCGTAATGCTCTTAAGTATGGTATTTGTTCTATATTATAATAATCTATATAGAAAAAGAAAACTTTTTGCAAGCAAAGAATCTTTTCATAAAAAAATGTTCTTTTTTATAGGTAGACCATTTTCTACATTTTTTATATTTTTTATGTTAATTATCACAGCATTATTTCCAGATAAACCACATGCTGTTACGGAAATGCAGTTGATCATTCTTATAGTACCCGTGATAAGGATACTTCAGACTATTGTCAACAAGGAGTATTATAAATATATCTACGTTATCTTTACACTTTTTATACTTCACCTAATGGTGAAAAATGCAATGGAATATGAATTAGAAAATAGGATATTCCTTTTTCTTATTAACATTGCACTGTTTGCGACCGTTGGTGTTATTTTGCTTAAAAAAGTACTTTCTGTGCTGTATGACAATATGGCCAGCAAGTTAGGAAGTTATTTGTTGCTTCTTTCTTTACTATTTTTGTTTGTTGCAGGTGCCGCTAATTTATATGGTAGTGTGTTGCTCTCCTCACGCCTTATTGATGGTGTACTTGTGAGTATTTATTCTTCTATGGTGTTTTACGCACTGTATACTATTTTGACTGGTTATGTGGTTATTATTCTTAGACGAAGAATATCAACAGCCTCCAATATGTTAGACAAATATTCTAAAAATATTGAAGATACAACAAGACTCTTGCTAAAGATATGGATGTTTTCATGGTGGTTTTTGGTCGTGGTGAAAGTAGTTGGGATCCATTCGTATTTGCTTACATTTAAAAATGATATCTTGGCATTCTCCTGGCAGATTGCAGAGGCTACGATATCTGTCCAATCTGTTTTTGACTTTATACTGATTGTCCTTGGAACTTGGGTTTTAGCCCGTTTAATTAAGACAATACTTGAAGTGGAAGTGTTTGCAAGGTTTACCTTTCCCAGAGGTATGCCTACCGCGATACTTACGATATCTAACTATATTATCATCATCTCCGGTACCATCATCGCTTTTACTTCATTAGGGGTTTCTGCACAACAGTTTGCATTGATATTTGGTGCGCTTGGTGTGGGTATTGGGTTTGGTCTTCGTAACATTATTGCGAACTTTGTCTCTGGTATCATTATGGTTTTTGAAAGACCTGTACAGATAGGTGATGTCATTGAGGTTGATAAAACGATGGGTGAAGTGCAAAGTATCGGTTCAAGAGCCAGCACACTTAAAACATTTGATGGCTCTGAAGTGATCATTCCTAATGCGGACTTTATAGCCAAAGAGATCACAAACTGGACACTTTCAGATAAGCATCGTCGTAAAGTGGTTAATTTTAAAGTAGATTTTGATTCTGATATAGAGATGATATTAGAGATCATGAAAGAGGTGGCACTGGCTCATCCAGATGTATTGAAAGAGCCTGAACCATTGGCAGCATTTCAAGGTTTTGGTGAGTATTACCTTGAGTTTAAACTTTACTTTTGGCTATCAAGTAATCTCATTGTCGCACCAAGTGATGTATCCATCGGGATATATAAGGCACTAAAAGAAGCAGGTATTACAATGCCTGTCCCCAAAAGAGAGTTAAAAAGAGAGGTATGATATAGTTTGGAAAGCTAGGGCTAGATGCTCTTCTGCCCTATGATCTTCATGACTTTGTCTATCATCTTTTTGTGTGTAGTAATGTCCCCATGTTCGGTTTCTATATTGATATAATTCTCATGATCTTGATGCAATACGATACAGTTGGACATGGAGTTGTCATTGGACTTTTTAGTGACTTTCTCAAATTTAACATTGAGACCTTCGGCAGTAAATTTTTTAATTTTATCTTTCTGGACTTTTTTTCCTGCCAGATAAATGAGTGTATCTTCATCTTTTAAACCTTTTTTCTGACCGCTTTTGATTGTTCCAGCAGGGAAAGCAAATATGTTTTTGGAATATTGTGTCATTGATACCGTGCCAGAACCGCCATTTTTAAAGTGACCTTCCGCATTTGTGTGTAGAGCCAAGTAGGGCAGGTGCATGGGTTTATAGGTATTCATGATCTTACAGATCTTTTTACTGTAAAGAGAATTTTTTTTGAAGTTTCTGTTTGGGTCTTTTCCAAAGACATGACGTTTATCATTGGATTCTACGGCAAGGAAACCTCCGCCATAATGTTTAACAGCATAAACAGCCGCATCAAAAGCACTCTCTTCATTGTCATGCGGTAAATACCAAAAAGGTCCTTTAGGGTGTGTAGTATTCCAGACAAGCAGGAAAGTCCAGGTGTGATCTCCTTCTTTGAAAGTAATACGATCAGCGCAGAGTGAACCCATACTCCAGCTGTTTCGTTTGAGGTCAGATGATCTTGTATCAGGATTGATCATCAGTTGTTGTACCTGTTTATTAATATTGTCAGGAAGGGGACAGTTGGTTTTGACACAGCCTGTTGTTAGGAAAAAAGTAGTTCCACTCATGATAATATGCAATAAAAGGTTTTTTCTAATTATTTTATGTTTCAAAATTTAGAGAACATCGACCCAAAAAGTACTTGCAATAGTAACGATAAGAATGATTCCCAAGATATTAAAGATGATCCCGTATGCTGCCATAGCTTTTATGGATACTACCCCTGAACTCATAGCAATAGCATTTGGTGGTGTGGCGATAGGTAGCATGAAAGCGTAAGAAGCACAGATCGTTGCCAGCATCATGATAAGTGTTGCATCAATACCCGTTTGTTCGGCTACTTCAAAAAGAATAGGAAGCATAATGGATATCAGTGCTGTATTAGAGGTGATCTCTGTAGTGAAGGTGACCATGGTTGCAATGATGAGTAAAAAAAGAAGTATAGGCATGGAGGAGAAAGTGACAAGGTGTGATGCGACCTCTGAGGCCATACCGGTTTTTGTAAATGCCGCTGCGATAGCAAATCCTGCACCAAAAAGAAACATGATACGGTAAGGTATGTTTTCTTTGTCCTGCATCCAGTCCAAAATAGAAAATGGTGGCATAAAAAGAAGTAAACCTGCTGCAAGAAGTATGCCTGGTTCGCTTAGTCCCAAGCCATTATAATATGGTTTGATGGGTGCGTTGATTAGAAGCATAAAGATCAATGCACCTATAAGATACAGCACTTTTCTCTGTTCATCATTAAGAGGTCCAGTACTAAGATCAGCTTCAATATTCACATCTTTTAATCCTATGCTCATAACAAAACCCACTACGATGAACATAACAAAAACCAAAGGTGCAACCATATACATCCACTGCGCAAAAGGAATCGCTTCCATACCAATATCTTCCATGATACCCATCAGTATAAGGTTTGGCGGTGTGCCAATAGGGGTTAATATACCCCCGATACTTGCCCCGTAAGCGATACCGAGTGCAAGACGCATTTTGAGTTTTATATTTTCAGTCAGAAAGAGGGCAGTTGGAAGAAGAAGTAGGGTAGTGGTGGTATTTGAAAGTACTGAACTTAAAAGCCCAGAAGTGATGATAAGTGCAAAGATGATACCTCGCGCAGAGCTTGGGAAAAGTCCTAACATCTTATTGGCAATGATCTTATGTAGACCGGTTTTTTCTACAGCAATAGCAATGAGAAAACCACCTAAAAAGAGGTAGATGATAGGATTGGCATAATTGACGGCTGCTTCTTTGGTCGTTAAGACTCCAGTTGCGGGGAACATGACGATGGGTAAAAGAGAAACCACAGCAAGGGGTAAACCTTCGTTGGTCCAGAGTGTGACCATGAGTACGATAGTCGCTACCATGAGTGACTGTTGTAGGTTAAAGAAGATGATCATTGCTCCAAAAGCGATGAGCCCTAAAAAAAGTGCCTGTAAGATCTTTTTCGTCTGTTCTGTCATTGACATACTGATTCTTCCTTGAATATGTTTTCTTAATTGTGCCTAAACAAGATTAAAAAAAGCGCTAAAATTAAAAATTGATAGAAGTTTGACAGATTATTTGTGTAGAATATATGAGAGTATATTTTCTATGTATAAGGAAAACATTTGTCACTGCATCCTAAAAAAACCATGCAAAAGCATTGGTTACAGGTTTACGTTTTTATTTTTGGACTGATTATCTGGTTCATCCCTACACCTTCAGGACTTGAAACTCAGGCATGGCATCTTTTCGCTATTTTTATTACGGCTATTTTTGCAGTCATTATCAATGCTATGCCTATTTTCACCTCTTCGATCATTGCTTTGGCTACTGTTGTTTTGACTGGTACCTTAACAACGAAACAGGCATATAGTGGGTTTTCAGAAGACTTTATACTTCTTATTATAGTAGCTTTTCTTATTGCTCGTGGGGTGATCAAATCCGGGTTGGGTAAACGTATCGCTTTTTTGATCATAAAAAAGTTTGGTACTTCTAGTCTTAAACTGGGGTATTCGGTTGTGGCTGCAGATATGTTCATATCTCCTGCTTTCCCGAGCAATACCGCACGTTCAGGTGTCCTCTATCCTATCGTAAGTGCTTTGGCAGCAGACAGTGGTTCAAAGGTATCTGACGGAAGCAGAAAAAAACTAGTGCCTTTTTAATGATGACCTCTATGGCAGGTATCACACTCTCCTCTACACTTTGGCTCACTGCAATGGCAGCGAATCCTGCGGGAGCCAAGATGGCCAAAGATGTAGGTATAGATATCTCTTACGGCTCTTGGGCTTTAGCTGCTTCTGTTCCTGTTTTAGTTCTCTATTTTCTTGTTCCCTGGGTTATTTTCAAGATCTATCCGCCGGAGATAAAAGAGACACCTGAAGCACCGAAGATTGCACAGGAAGCACTGGACAAGATGGGTCCGGTGCATAAAAACGAGTGGATCATGGCAGCTACCTTTATAGGTATGGTGACCTTGTGGGTGATGTCAGGAACCTGGGGTTTGGATAAAACTGCTGTTGCATTTTTAGGACTGGGTATTTTGATGTTAAGTAACATCTTTACGCTGGATGACCTTAGAGGTGAAGGAAATGCTTTAGGTACACTGGTATGGTTCGCTATTTTGTATGCCATGTCCAAATACTTGAATGAACTGGGCTTCATGGGGTGGGTTGGTGAGCATATTTCCGGTTCAGTGGAAGGGTTCTCCTGGCCTATTGTTTATGTCTCTTTGATTATAGGGTATGTCTTGATCCACTACTTCTTTGTATCTCAGACTGCACAAATGCTGGCACTTTTTTCTGTCTTTCTCGGTGTTGCTATCCAGGCAGGCGTACCTGCAGAAATGATGGCATATATGTTGCTTTTTGCAACTAACTTCAATGCTATTATCACGCCACAGGGCTCTTCAGCAAATGTTATTTATACAGGAAGTGGTTATATAGAGGCAGGTGAGGTCTATAAGATCGGGGGGATTGTGACACTGGTGAACACGACGATATTTCTTACCATCGGTACGGCATGGATGATGTTTATCCTGTGAGATATTTAAACACATTAAAGGAGAAAAAGTAGAATGAAATTAGAGTGTTGTGATTGAATGCTGTTTATCATGTGATAACAATAAAATAATCTAAAAGGAGAAAGAATGAAAAATGAAATACAAAAAATAAGTTTAATAAAAAGAGGGATGGTGACACTTTCGATAGCCTGTGCTTCACTTATTCTGCTAAGTACGACACCAGTAGAAGCCAAAGGTCCTTTAACTGCTGAAGTTAAAACAGCGATTAGTCAAAAGAGCAGCCTAAGTGAAGAGCGTATAAATGCTGTACTTAAAGAAGCATATGAAAAATTTAAAAATAATCAAGATGGAAAAAATGCAGACTATATTAAAGCGCTTGCTATCGTTGACTCCAAGATATTTGGTATTACTTTAGTTACTCCTGACGGGAAGGTGTATGAGATCGGTGATACCAAAGATGTAGTCTCTATTCAGTCTATTTCAAAAGTATTTACGGCAGCTATGGTAATACAGGAAAAAGGTGATAAATTTCTGCAGGAAAAGATTGGTGTGAATGCAACAGGTTTGGCGTTCAATTCCATCATCGCGATTGAACTTCATGGTGGGTCTGCTTCCAATCCATTTGTAAATGCCGGTGCGATCCAGTCTACGTCGTGGGTAGAAGCAAAAGATTCAAAAGAGCGTTGGGCAAAGATCTATAGCAATATGGATGACTTTGCAGGTGCAAAATTGAGTTTCAATGAAGAAGTGTATGATTCAGAAGTTAATGATAATAAAAACAATCAGGCGATCTCAAAAATTTTGGATGCACGTGGAAGAATGGGTTCAGATCCACTTGAAGCGACTACGGTCTATACAAAACAGTGTTCAGTCAATGTTTCAGCGCATGATCTTGGTATGATGGCTGCTACCTTTGCCAATGATGGTGTGAATCCTGCCACAGGCAAGAAAGTAATGGATAAAAAGTATGTACCGAAGATCCTTGCAGTCATGGCAACTGCAGGGCTTTATGATAATGCCGGAGACTGGTTATATCTTACAGGTAGTCCTGCTAAGTCAGGTGTAGGTGGAGGAATACTTGCCGTGGTTCCTGGAAAACTGGGAATAGGTGTTGTTGCACCGCCACTTGACAAGTTTGGTAACTCTGTACGTGGTCAGTTGGCTGCAGCCTACATCATAAACGAGTTGGGTATCAACCCACTTGCACAGTAAGGAGTAGTAGATGAAACTTTCTTACTCTAAAACACTTTTATTTGCACTGCTTCCTGTGATGGGAACCTCTCTGTATGCATCAGAGTCTCTTCATCCTGAAGGAGCAGAAGACAATGATCATGCTTATGAGACAGTAACGCATACCAATGAGAAAAAAGATGGCTATATTTTAGGTGATGGTTGGAAAGTTACTGGAGATATGAGAGTAGGGTATGTGAATTATGACTACAGTAACTCTCCTAAAAATCCTGACCCTACAGTCAATAAAGGTCATATGGACTCCAAAGGTATCTATTTTATCCCTAAAGTTTCTATTACTTCACCTGATTACAATGGTTTGTCATTTAAAATTACTGGTGGTGCCGTAACAGATTTTGGTATCAATGATGAGATCTATGAGAGTCGTACTTTTGCCTTTGGTGATGGTACTTCGTATGCTATTTTACAAGAAGCGTATGTTAAGTATACCACAGGTGGTCATACATTCCTTGCAGGTAATTATGAACTCTCTACCCCTATGGTAGATGCAGATGATTGGTACCTTTTTGCAAATACCTTCCAAGGTGCTTACTATAAAAATACCACTATTGAAAACATTATGTTTGCAGGTGGATACATTTACCAAATGGCAGGTGTTTGGGATGGGGGTGCAGCTAATGCTCACCGTTTCCACTCTATGGCAGATCAATCTTATGTAGACCAAAGAGATAAAGATAATGCTGGTGATGCCGGTATGTGGGCAGGAGTATTCCAATACAAAGAGGGATCTCATAACCTTCAACTCTGGGATTACTATGCTGTAGATCTTTACAATACCTTCTTTGGTCAGTATGACTACTCCGGTGAATTGGGAAATGGAAGCTATGATGCAGGGGCACAGGTCATCAACTTTAAAGATGTTGGTGGCAATACGTATACACCAATTGATTACAGTATCTTCTCTCTAAAGTTTGATGGTAAATTTGAAAATGGAATTGATTTTTCAACTGGTGCAGCATTTTACACTGACGGTATAGGTGTAGCAGAAACACTTGGTGCCTGGGGTGGTTACCCATATATGGCAAATGGTATGATCTTCCACTTTTTTGAAGCAGGT
>QMKT01000069.1 GCA_003646505.1 Campylobacterota bacterium | reverse complement strand
TGGGACATTTTGCCCATATCAAAACCTTCAAACATGTTATTCAAGTCCTTCAAATGCTTGTGCAATACTGTTGTCATCTTCAAGTATTATCACCTTCGGCTTAATACTCTCTGCTTCTTCTCTGCTCATCGTAGCATAGGCAATGATGATGATCTTGTCACCCTTATGTACTTTTCTTGCCGCTGCACCGTTAAGACAAATATCACCTTTACCACGCTCGCCAGGAATGATATAGGTAGAGAATCGCTCACCGTTATTGACATTCACGATATCGATCTTTTGTCCTACAAGCATATCTGCAGCATCCAAAAGGTCTTGATCTACAGTAATGGAACCTACATAGTTCAGGTTCGCATCTGTTACAGTAGCTCTATGTAATTTAGAATAAAGCATAGTAATGTTCATAATCGTTCCTATATTAAATTATCGGGATTATACCAAAATCCTCATTTATCTATATTATACTGAAATTGTGAGGAAATTGGGGAGTTGCATTTAAGCTAATAAATGCAACGAGAAGTGTACAGATTATCTAGCGACATCTGCAGGAGATATAGGTTCACCCCACATCCCGTCTGCGATCACATACTCAGAAACAATATTCCCACCAATGATATGCTCATCAATGATTCTATCAATTTTCTCTTTTGTCAATGCAACGTACATTGTGTGTCCAGGCTCTACAAGCATCACAGGACCCTCTTGACAACGAGCCAAACATCCTGTTTGTATTGGCTGAACAGTTCCTATAATTCCTTTTTGCATCAATACTTGTGATAAATGTTGAAAAAGCTGTTGTGATTCTGGATCATTTTGTTTTACACAAGATGGTTTTGGCATTCCAGGAGGTGCAGATTGTTGACACTTAAAAATATAAAACGCTGGTTGTGGTATACCTGGTATCATTTAAATTCCTTTGAAAGTTTAATTCAGAGTATTTTACTCTGATTTACTTAATCGTAGTTTAGTCTAAATAACAATCTACTTCCTTGACATGCATCAACATTTTCTTATATTTCTTTCAATATAATTCAAATTATCTACATTATCAGGACATAACAAACATGCACTATCCATCTTTTTTTACTCAAGTACCTCCTGTTAAGCTTTATGATCCTTTAAGTGAATTTCTAGGTGCATTTGAACAAGGCAAATTAGAAATAAGTTATCTTGACTGCGTTAAACTGGCGGGACATTCATGTCCTACTGTTGCAGGTGCATACCTTATGGCACAACAAGGATTAGCAGCACTCTACAACAATGAACTTCCACAAAGAGGTTTTGTCAAAGTAGAGATGAGAGATGATAAAACACACGGTGTTACAGGCGTTATCTGTAATGTTGTCTCGTTTATCGTAGGAGCAAGTGACAGCAGTGGATTTAAAGGTATTCAAGGAAAGTTTCCAAGAAATGATCTTAATGCTTATGATATCTCTATGGATGCAGAAGTTAAACTGACCCGTTTGGACACAATGCAAAGTGTCACTCTCTCTTATGATCCATCTTCTATACCAGCAGATGAAAAAATGATGCCTCTTATGAAAAAAAATCTTCAGGGCATAGCTTCGCAAGAGGAAAAACAACTATTTCAAAACGTATGGCAAAAAAGAGTTGCAGAGATACTTTTAAGTACAGATAAACTTATTACAATAATAAAGGACTAACCATGATAATTTCAAACTATATGAAAAATGAACACAGAGAATGTGATACACTTTTTGCCTCAGCAGAAGAAGCCATAGCACTTGGGGAATGGGATGTTGCAGAAGAAAGATTTTTAGCTTTTTCAAATGAAGCACTTACACATTTTAAAAAAGAAGAAGAGGAACTTTTTCCTGCGTTTGAAGCACAAACAGGAATGACAGAAGGTCCTACGCAGGTTATGCGTTATGAACATGAGCAAGTAAGAGGTCTGCTAGGCAATATGGCAGAATCATTGGAAGCCAAGGACAAAGATGCCTGCTTGTCTCTTGCAGAGTCGATGATGATACTTTTACAACAGCACAATATGAAAGAAGAACAAATGCTTTATGCTATGTGTGACAGAGTATTGCCTGCCGAACTTAAAGAAAAGACACTTGAAACCATGAAGAACATGTCACTTTAAAAAGCTTTCTTATGCCAGAATTTAAAAAAATATATCTTGATGCCAGGGAGATGGAACACCCAGAACCCCTGGAGAAAGCTATGAAAATCATACAGTCACTGGATGACAACTCTTATCTGTACATGTTGCACCGAAAAAACCCTCTACCCCTGATAGATTTGGCAAAAGGACATCTTCTCAAGGTCTTGACCCAAGAAGATGAAAATAACCAATGGCATATTCTTATCTGCAAGAACAATACAATAGACTTAAGCGATTTTTTAAATGCTTAATCAAAATGGACTCTCGTTGGATCAAGCTCCACCTATCTTTGTTGTCTTTCGTTTTTTCTTTGTAGGAGCACTGTTTGGCATACTCTCAGGATTATTTGTCTTATTTTTTCAAGAGACTATCTTCAATGCACACAGCACAGAAGCTATCATACTCACACACACTCTTACACTTGGGGTAATGCTCTCTTTTATGTTTGGTGCATTGTTTCAAATGTTACCTGTGATCGCAGGTATTAAGCTCACTTCACCTGATCTCAAAGCAAACCTATTACTGTACCCTTTCATAGTCGGTATTATTGCTTTACTTTTTGCATTTAAATTGACTACTGTTTCGTGGTTATTTTTATTGGCTTCTGTTTTACTGGGAGGTTCTCTTTTAGGCATTATCGTCATCCTGTTAAAAAATCTTTTTTCCCTTGAGAACCATACCTCTACATCAAAAGGTACTACCTATACACTTCTCTCTTTGGGTATTGCTGTGCTATTTGCACTTTATTTGACTGGCACACTTGCTGGAGTCACAGAAGGTTCCGCTTATAGTCATATCAAAGAAGCACATTATTCTTTTGGACTTTATGGATGGATAGCCTTACTGATCATCTCTATTTCTTTTCAGGTGATAGAGATGTTTTATGTAACCCCGCCTTTCCCAAAACTTTTTCTTAACTATATGCCCGCAACACTTTTTATACTTCTTCTGCTCGCATCTCTTGTGGGCATATTTTATCCAAGTATCTGGCTGCTGGCTGATATCCTTCTAGCATTACTTCTAGGAAGTTACGCAGTGTTGACACTTAAACGATTTACACAACGTAAACGTCCTCTTACAGATGCCACTGTATGGTTTTGGCGTTTAGGACTTAGCTCTTTATTGCTAAGTATGTTATCACTTCTGCTCACACTTTTTATAGACTACGATCCGATCAAAGCTCTTTCTTATATTGCATTTAGCTCATTTGGACTTAGCATCGTTTTTGCTATGTTTTACAAGATCGTACCTTTTTTAACATGGTTTCACCTCAACTCTCAAGGCTATATATCTCCACCCATGATGCACCAGATCATTCATCCAAAAATGATGATGAAACATCTTTACATTCATACAGCAACTATTGTCACTTTTATTTTTGCCATTTTCATCCCACAACTCATATTTTTAGCAGGGCTATTGACCATTCTTTCATTTGGATGGGCAGGATATCAGGTTGTCAATGCACATCTACTTTACAGAAAAACACAAAAGACAGGAAAAAAATTTAATATGGGAAGTATGTATTAAATAAGTACTCTAAATAGAAGAAGTGTTTTAGAGAGAAAGAAGTTCTCTTACCACTTCCCTGTCATCAAAAGAATGTTTTACGCCTTTAATTTCCTGATAGTCTTCATCTCCCTTACCAAGAATAAGAAGTACTTCATTCTCTTCAAGGGCATCAAGGGCTAATTTTATCGCAAGTCGTCTATCAGGACATGCAGTCACGTTGTCTTTACCATGTAAACCAACTAAAATATCTTCAAGAATATATTCTGCTACTTCGTCACGCGGGTTATCGCTTGTCACATAGATCTTATTAGCATATCTTCCTGCAACAGCGCCCATACGAGGTCGCTTCTCTTTATCTCTATTCCCTCCTGCACCAAAGACAACCGAAATGTCTCTGTCTTTCATCGATTCCAGGACAGCATGCATGCCATCATCTGTATGGGCAAAATCTACGATAACAAGAGGGTCACGGGAAACCACTTCCATACGTCCTGAAACACCGGCAAAGTATTCTACTACTTCGCAGATCTCTTCAATATTCCTGCCCGTGAGCATCTGTACAGAACCTATGGCCGCCATGAGATTAAAAAGGTTAAAAAGTCCAACCATCGGGGAGTGAAACGTTGCTTCGGTTTGTAAATGCTTGATACCGGCAGTGATCCCGTGAAGCAGAGAAAAGGCCTGTACTTTAAAGGTTGCAGGCTCATCCACACCATAACTCTGTGCACCATTAGGATTGTAGGTTATATTTTTTAGATCATCTTTATTCAGAAGTTTAGGTGACTCATCTGCAAAAAAGAGACTCTTAACCCGTCTATACTCTTCTACTGTACCATGATAATCCAAATGATCAGAAGTGACATTAGTATGTACTTTCAGAGCAAAGACAAGTCCTTCTATACGTTTCTGGTCTATCGCATGAGAACTGACTTCCATTATGAAGTAATTACATCCCAAGTCCATGGTCTGCTTCATATTGTGCAGTGTTTCCAGGATAGAAGGCGTAGTCATACTCTTATCTTCTATCCGCTTCTCTTGGGCGAATAGCCCTCTTGTTCCCTGCAAGGCAGGTTTCTCATCAAGATCCAATAGAAAAGAGTATATCGCTGCTGTTACGGTCGTTTTACCATTGGTTCCGGTAACACCCACAACTTTCATCTTCTGAAGGTCCCAATATGTAATGAGATCTTCTACTGATATCATTTTGGGCTTAGATTCTAATGTATCATAATACGCAGTGTTTTGGGCTGTTTTAAGAAAAAGTGTTTTCTCATCAAGTTTACTTGTATCATCACTTAGAAAGTGATAACCATCTTTTTGAAAGTCTAATTTCACTATTTAATACCACTTACAACATGATAAAGGGCAAGGATATCCTGATCATTCCCAAACAGGCTTATTGAGGCATCCAGATACCCCAGTGCCATTTCATCAAAGCCCTCTGCAGACAACTGTTTCACAAAATGCATAAATTCATCTTTATTGCTGATCACCACTTTGGTTGAGAACATAATATCTTCAAAAGTTTGTTTAAAGCTTCCCCTGTCCTTAACTAAGTCCATAAAGTCACTATAACGGATACCGTCACCATATTCCACTTGCTCTTCCATAGGTTGAAGCAAACGCTCTTCCAATTGATGCTTCGAAGTGTCTAATGTTTCAAGAAGCCCATCGATAATATCTACAGCATTCTCTTTTTCACTCTTGATCACCTGATAATAATCAAATAATGCCTGCGCTTCTTCTTCACTCTCTATGCCCAGGTCACTTAAGTAAACACCCACTTTTGCTTCATCTAAAGAAGGATAATCTTTTAAAATAAGTCCATAACTTCTTAAAGCATTGACAAAGTCTCCCTTCAGAAATGCATGTTCAGCCCGTTGCAGCAACAAATCTTGGTTTACCTTACTCATATTAACCTAACTGGTCCAATTTATTTTCAAATCCTGCCGGTACGTTCATAACGGTGATCTCTGGATGTATCAAAGTTTGCATTTGTCTCTCTACACCAAACTTAATGGTAGTTCCAGAAGAGCCACATCCTACACAAGCACCCTGAAGCTGTACATAGACTTTCCCATCTTGAATAGAAATCAAGGCAATGTCTCCTCCATCAAGTTTAATAGAAGGTCTTACTTTTTCTATCACACTCATTACTGCTGGTTCTAACTCTTCATCTGAAAATGGTATCAATCTATATCCTTACATTTACATCTCACATTGGATGTCTTATTCATATTATTATAGCAAAATCATAGTAAATTTTCCCACTATTTATCTTAACCGAGTTATACACTAAAAGTGTTATTTTGTCAATGGTAAGGGGAAGATTTGTGTAAAAATGTTTTCAATAATTAAGAAGAAGTATCCAAGGCAAAGCCTTGAAATACGGAAAGGTGTGCGGTAATTATACGAGTTCGATAATTGCCATAGGTGCTGCATCACCTTTTCTCATACGAGTTTTAATAATTCTTGTATATCCACCATTTCTATCTGCATACTTTGGTGCGATTTCGTTTACAATTGTATTTGTACACTCTTTATGTTGTAACATTGCAAAAATTGCTCTATGTGCATTAAAATCACCAGTCGATGCTTTTGTGATCAATTTTTCATAGTAGCTTCTAAGCTCTTTGGCTTTTGGCAATGTAGTCTCAATTCTACCTTCTTTTGTTAAAGCAATAGAAAGGTTTTTAAGAAGCGCTGCTCTATGAGAAGACGTTCTGTTTAATTTACGGTAACCATGCTTATGTCTCATGTTCGTCCTTTATATATACGTAAGTCTCTTTGAGAATGGGCAAAGCCCAATCTCACTTCCTCTCACTAAAGTTAAACCTAAAGCTTACGCTTTAAGTTGTTCTATTTTCTTTACAAGATTAATTCTTGTAACATCTGCGAGTTCATAATCTGAGCCAAATCCGTTCTCAACAAGACATTCATTGATCTCATCTAAAGATTTTTTACCAAGGTTTTTGATATTCTTGATCTCATGTTCACTCATAAGTACCAATTCTCCAAGGAATTTCATACCTGCTCTGTCAAGTGAGTTAAATGATCTTGCACTAAGTCCAAGACTATCTACTGTTTGCATAAAAGGTTTGAGTTCGCTATCATCACTGCTTCTTTTGATCGGTGCTGTACTGATATCCAGGTCAAGTACCGTATTAAAAACAGAAAGCTGCTTATTCATCACTTCCAATGCATTTGTAAATGCTTCAACCGGACCAATTTGACCATCAGTTTGAATGTCAAATGTGATCTTTTCGAAGTTAGGGTTGTCTTCAACAAGTACAGGCTCGATCTTATAATTTGCTTTTCTTACTGGTGTAAAAAAGGCATCAAGAGCAATACTGTCACTTTCAACATCATCTCTAAGGTCTTCACTTGGTACATAACCAATACCTTTTGAGATAACTACTGTAAAGTTAAGTTGAGCATCTTCATTGAGCGTTGCAAGTGGTAGATCACCATTCACTACTTCAATTTGATCATTATTAAGATCTTGTGCTGTCACTTCCTTGTGTCCAGAGAAACTGTATTTTAATTCAATTCTATCACTCTCGTCTTTAATTTTAAAACGAATGTTTTTAAGATTGATAATAAATACAGCAACATCTTCGTGCATTCCTCTAATGTTGTCAAACTCGTGTGCAGCACCTTCAATCTTTACAGAAATCGGTGCATATCCGATGGAAGATCCTAAAATTAGTCTTCTTAACGGGTGCGCAAGTGTAACAGCATAACCACTCTCAAAAGGATAAGCAATGATCTCAGCACTGTTAGCGCTGATCTCATTTACTTCTACCTCTGTTGGCATAAATGGTGCAATTCTAATTTTTCTCATTAATAGCCTTTACTTATGTATTATTTAGAGTAAAGCTCGACGATTAGACGCTCTTCAACTGGGATTGCAATTTCAGCTCTTTCTGGGATTCTAGTAAAGAGTCCAAAAAGTTTTTCTTTATCCATGTCAACCCATTCAACCATACCTGTTTGGTTAGTTAATTCGATTGCTCTTAAAATCTGAGGATTTGTTTTACTTTTCTCTCTGATCTCAATTTTTTGACCCGCTTTTACTCTAAATGAAGGAATATCAACTCTTTTACCATCAACAAGAACATGTCCGTGATTTGTAAATTGTCTAGCAGACGCTCTAGTTGTTGCAAAACCCATTCTATAAACTACGTTGTCAAGTCTCTGCTCAAGAAGTTGGATAAGGATAGAACCTGTATTCCCATCTTTTGAGTTTGCTTCTGTATAAAGTGCTCTAAATTGTTTTTCAGAAACCCCATACATAAATTTAGCTTTTTGTTTTTCTTGAAGTTGAAGACCATATTCTGAAATCTTTGTTCTTCTTTGACCATGTTGCCCTGGAGCATATGGTCTTTTTTCTAATGCAGATTTACCAGCAAGTCTTCTCTCGCCTTTTAATCCTAAATCAACGCCAAGTCTTCTTTCTAGTCTTTCAACTGGACCTCTATATCTTGCCATGCTTATACCCTTCTTTTCTTAGGTGGTCTACAACCGTTGTGAGGAAGTGGTGTAATATCTTTTAAGAATGTTACACGGATACCTTCAGTTGCACCAATTGCTTTAACAGCTGTATCTCTACCAGAACCAGGACCTTGAACTTTAATTCCTACTTCTTTAACACCATTTTCCATTGCTTTAGTCATCGCATCTTGCACTGCTTCAGTAGCTGCAAAAGGAGTTGACTTTTTAGAACCTTTAAAACCTAGTGCTCCTGCAGAACTCCAAGCGATAACGTTACCCATTTCATCTGTTACTGTAATTACAGTATTGTTAAAAGTTGCTGCTACATAAACAACCGCTTTTGCTATACTTTTTTTTGCTTTTTTCTTAGCCATATTTAACTACTCCTTATGCCGCGCCGACAGTTTTACGTTTACCCTTACGAGTACGCGCGTTTGTCTTTGTTTTTTGTCCACGACAAGGTAAACCTCTTCTGTGTCTAAGACCTCTGTACGAACCTAAATCCATAAGTGCTTTGATATCCAAAGTTACTTTTTTTCTAAGATCTCCTTCAACCATAACGTTCTCTTGAATATCTTGACGAATTTGTGCAGCTTGTGCATCCGTAAGTTCATGAGCTCTTGTATTATAGTCAATACCTGTTCTAGTCAAGATATCTCTTGACGTTTTTAAACCAATACCAAAAATGTAAGTAAGTGCATACTCCATTCTCTTCTTTTGTGGTAAGTCAACACCTGCAATACGTGCCATGTTTATCCTTGTCTTTGTTTATGTTTTGGATTTTTACAAATCAC
>QMKT01000068.1 GCA_003646505.1 Campylobacterota bacterium | reverse complement strand
TTTAATAGGGGTGATTTGACTAGGTACTTGCACCGTGTTGTGCATGTAGACCAACGGGTAGTGGAATATTATAAAGGATTGGATGTTACATAAATGGGGGGGGATTGGATAGTCCATTATGTTTAACTATTTGTTTTATTTATGTATAAGTGAATTTTAGCTAAATTAGGTATATTAAATTACTGGCACATAGGGAGAGAAGTAATAGATGAGATTTTTACTACCTGCATTGGTATTTCCGATGCTATTGACTGCAAATACATTTGAATCTACTTTGGATGAAGAGAGAGAATGGTTGGAAGAGGAAACTTTTGTTGTTTCTGCATCCAGAGTCAAAGAAGATATCAAAAAAACGGCGGCATCTGTTACTGTGATAGATGAAAAAATGATAGAGATCATGGGAGCAAATACACTTCTTGATGTCTTAAGAACAGTTCCCGGTCTTGGTATTCATCAGAGTCAAATTTTTGTAAATGAGATAGAGTCTCGTGGAGTGAAGACATGGTTTTCTGAAAAAGTCCTTGTACTTCTTAATGGTCATTCTCTTAATGGACTGAGAAATGGTGGGGCAACGTTACAGTATGACACGATCAACCTTGAAAATGTTGAACGTATAGAAGTAGTACGTGGTCCAGCCTCTGCACTCTATGGAGAAAATGCTTTTACTGCACTGATAAACATCATTACAAAAAAAGCTGAAGATATAGATGGGACGGTGGCAAGTGTAAAGCTAGGCTCATATAATACACAAAGCTATAATCTTCTTTTTGGTAAAAAGATCGATGATGTTTCTATCATGGCAAACCTGAACTATGTAAAGAGTGATGGATATAAAGCTTATGTTGCGCAAGATGCGATTGGAAACAGTGGCTATACAGACCCAACAACAGATAAAAAAAGTTTAAATCTTAATGTTGAGTCTAAAGGTTTTTACTTTATGGGACAGTACACTGACAGAAAAGAAGGCCCACAGTTTGGAGCGGCTAAAGCATTAGGAGATAGAACGTTATTTCACTACGAATCTTATTTTGTAGAAGCAGGGTATAAAAAAGAATTATCGGATACATTCTCATTACATACCAGAGTATATTATGATAATAGTAAGGCAGACAATATTGTTGAGGTATTTCCTAAAGGTTTTCCCGCACCATTTTTTACAGATGGAGTACTTGCAATATCATCAGCCGAAGAGGAAAAAAAAGGAGTAGAACTTTTACTTACATACAAGCAAGACCAAGTGACACTAGTCTCAGGTATGATGTATGAAAGACAAGAACTTAACAATCCAAATGAGATCCAAAATTATCACCCGATTACTTTGGCTCCTTTTCCTACTTTAGTTGAATTACCAGAAGACTTACGGTCCATTGCAGAAGTAGATAGAGATGTATATGCATTTTATACTGAACTTCTTTATGATGTAACGGATGATGTTCGTTTAACACTGGGAGGAAGATACGATCATTTTTCAGATTTTGGAGATACCTTTAGTCCACGCGGGGGTGTGACATGGCAAGCAAATGATACAAATACCTTCAAACTGATGTATGGTGAAGCCTTTAGGGCACCGACATTTGCAGAACTTTATAATAAAAATAACCCGGTACTTGTTGGAAACCCAAACTTAAACCCAGAAGATATTGAGACTTTTGAATTGAATTTTATCAATAGTGATATAGACAATACAGAGATCAAATTAACACTGTTTCACAATTACCTAAGTAACCTTATCACAGTAGATGGTACTGGGCATCATGTGAATAGCGGTAATATCAATACTAAAGGTATTGAGGCAGAAATGAAATATAACTTAGGTAGAGGGTCATTTATTATGGCTAACTATACCTACCAAGACCCTCAAAATGAAACTACTAACGCTCCTATGCCAAATGTTTCAGAGCACAAGGCATATATGGCAGTAAATTATCGTTTCGATAAAACCTATAATCTTTATATTGATGCAAACTACAGAGGTGAACAGTTTCGTAGCATCATTGATACACGAGAAGAAGTTGACAGTAGTATCGTAGCCAATGCAACATTGTTGCTAAAAGATGTTTTTGTAGAAGATTTGAAACTTAGACTTTCTGTGTATAATCTTTTTGATGAACAGGTATATGATTCGTCAACACCCTATGATTATCCTTTGGCCCAAAGATCATTTATGGCAGAGTTAACATATAAGTTTTAATATTTAAAAGAAGAAAGGTTTAAATGAAAATTATCAGTATATTTTTTCTTTTTTGTGTGATGCTTTTTGCAGAACCACATAAAGTATATTATTATACGACTGACAAAAATATAGATAATTTTAAAATCTTAAAAGTGAACTTTGATCGTTATTTGACGAAATATGGAGATTATGAGTTTCAAGCATTCTCCGATAAAGAGATGTTTGAAACTTTTTTAAAAGATAATGATACGATCGTTATGCTCTCCAGTCTACACTATAAACAGATCTCAAAAAAACACAATCTAAATGCAGTTTGTGTGGCACAGAACAAAAAGAGTATTACAGACACTAATGTGATCATCGGTAAAAAAAGTGCACCATTACAAGGTACTTTAACCACAGCATTTTCAAAAAAATATACAAAAAAACTTCTTCGTAAAACCTTTGGTATCAGTCATTTGACATTGTTGAAAGTACCTAAAGAGATAGATGCATTGATGTCGGTAGGATATGGTATGAGCCAGTTTGCCTCTGTTTCAAAAAGCAGTTTTAAATTACTGCAAAAAACCAATAGACCATTGACTAAAGATATGCGTATATACAGTGAATCAGATCCTAACTACAGGATGTTGGTAGCTGTAAATAATAAGAATGCAAAAGATAAAGATTTCATAAGGATTTTTACGAATATGAATAAAAGTAAAAATGGAAAAAGTATTTTAAAGATTCTGGGTATAGATAATCTTGTTAAGCTTAACAATACTCACCTTAGAGAGTTAAGGAGTGTCAGATGAAATTGATAGCCACGTTACTGCTATTAACGATGTCATTATATGCTGAAACTATTTTAGTGATGAACTCAAATGCTAAAATAGACCGTTATAAAAGTATGGAAAAAGCTTTTAGTCAAGATATAAAGAGTGATTTTAAACGTATAGATATTGGAAATATGGCTAAAGATGAGATTAGAGAATACCTTTATGATATTTACCCAGATAGAGTATATGCCATTGGCAATAAAGCATTTCAATATGCAAGTAAATATATACCTGAAAAGAAGATCTTCTTTTCTTCTATAGTGAATTATAAAAGATTAAAGATGGGAAAAAAGTGTTTTGGTGTTTCAAATGAACTGCATACAGGTATGAAACTTACACTTATCAAGTCATTATTGAGTCACACTAAAACTATAAGTATGATCTATAGCCGTTACACAAAGAATGTATATGAGAGTTTTAAAGAAGAGGCCAAACATGTTGGTATTAAAGTCATAGGACAGAAGATAGATAAAGATGATACTTTCGATATGCAGAAACTACAGAGTGCAGATGCTTTTGTCATGATAGCTGACCCCATACTTTTAAAGGATGAAAAGAAAGTAAAAGAGCTCTATAGTACTTTAAAGAAAAGAAAAAAAGCTATTGTTGCATATCATCCTCTCTACATTAAATATGGAGCGGTACTTATTTTATCTGTTGATACACCAACTGTAGGACGTCAAGTTGCTTCGATGATAAAGTCTGACATGAGTGGCAATACATTTGTAAATATCCAGACACCGATCGGTTCAAAAGTTATCTTTAATGAAGGACTAGCAAAGCGTATAAAACTGTATTATAATAAGTCAGCACTAGGAATTGTAAATAAGGTGATCAAATGAGTCTCAGTAATAAATTTATCTTAGTTTTGTTGACCATTGTTATTTTTATTGTTTCCTTGTTTACGTATTTAAATCTTGAAGAAGATGAAAAAACATTTAATATTCAGCTAGAAAACAGAGTGGCATTTATGAAAAAGCAAATGTTACAAAATGCAAAATATACGATACAGTATCATACAGCAGAGATTGAAAATGATCTTGCTTCAATGAACCTATCACATATTGCAAAGCTTTTAAAACAATTGGTGGAAAGGGAAGAGATCGAAGGGGCAGCATTGGTCAGTGATAATAAAGAGATGCAACTTTTTGAAGGACGACCTTATCAGAAGAGTGTGGATACGGAAACTATCGAAGAGAATGAAGAAAATATTGTTATTGCTACACCTATAATCATTTCTAAGAAATGGGGTACATTTTCCTTGGTCTATTCTTTAGAAACATTAAATAAAGAGATTAATAATGCACGTAAAATCAGTTTAGATAAAAAGAGAAGAAATATCGGAAATGCTGTTTTTTTAGCATTAATGATCTTTGTGATATTTAGTATTATAGTATTTTTTTGGACAAAAAGATTGATGCAACCGATCTTGCTACTTACTAAAGCAGCACAAAATATAGCACAAGGTAAACACGAAGGGAATGAAGAGCTATTACATATACATAGAGACGATGAAGTAGGTATACTTGCAAATACATTTAACGAGATGTCTTCAAAACTTGAAACATCATATAGAGCGTTGAAAGAACTTAATGAGAGTCTTGAAGAGAAGGTGAAAATACGTACTCAAGACCTTGAAACAAGTAAAGAGGAGTTGAAACATTTAGCTTCTATTGACCCAATGACAAAACTTTATAATAGAAGATACTTTGCCGAGATCTCTGAAGAACTATTTGATGTGAACAAGAGAAAACATACTAACATCTCATTGATACTGTTAGATATAGATAATTTTAAAAATATTAATGATATTTACGGACATCACATAGGTGATGATGTTATCATTTCTATTGCAAATATATTGATGGAAAACACACGTAAAGAAGATATAGTATGTAGATATGGAGGAGAAGAATATATCATTATTTTTCCAGGTACAGACTTGGAAAGTAGTATGAAAATTGCAGAAAATATACGAAAATTAGTTGAAGATATGATTATCAATCTACCTAGGGAAAAAGAGTTACGTGTCACTATCAGTATAGGCGTGTCAATAGCAAATATGATAGTTGATAATGACATTGAGATCGCTATCAATAAAGCAGATAATGCAATGTATGAAGCAAAAAGATCCGGGAAGAATAAAGTGGTGAATTATGTAGAAAAATATCTAGAAGAAGAGAGTTAGCTTGTGGAGGAAAGATCTTAGGCTATAACAATAGTTATCCTACCCGCAGGTGCTATCTGTAATATAGATTCTTGAATGGTTACAATGTCTCCATCTAACTCTATATGATTGTAATCATTTCCCAACTTTAACGTCATCTCTTCGACTACTCCATAAAAAGAACCGAATTTTTTGATAAAAGATGCAGGCGTAAAGATGAAAAAACGATTTGGACTCATTAACATAAAAGGTGTCATGATGAGATGTAAAGGAAGTAAAAAGAGTACCGAGAGTATATATTTGGCCATCCCTTTTTTTAAGACTCCAAAACGCAGTGATTCTGAAAGATAAATATGTTGAAGATCACCCATATTTCCAGCAGAGAAAAGAAAAATTTCATGATTGAGTGCATAGTATTGCTGTTCCTGGGTTTTGGGTATTTCTCCACTTACTAATATTGCTAAAACTTTCTGTAGTTTTGGTACATGATGCATCTTGGCAACAACATTAAAAGAACCAATAGGGTTGAGTATGATCGGAACCTGCTGTTTTAGGGTATGTAAGATTTTTACTGTCCGTCTTATACTTCCATCACCTCCCGAGATAATGATATAGCTATAGTCTTCTATATTTGGATGTGTTGATAAGGCAGAGAGTTCTATGGATGTGATGTGAAGATCAGAATGTTCTATGCTTTTGCCTATGGAAAGAATCTGCATTATAGTCCTTGTAGGTTTGTTGGCTATAATTATAACCATGAAACTTGAAAATGAAGATGCCCTTGATAACTTTATTATTTGTCATAAATGTTATACACTAAATGAAGAACATCCCATTAAAGATGGCAGTTCTGCACGTTGTTCTGAGTGTGGAAATGTACTTTACCAATATGACAGTAGATTGATAACCAATGCCTTGGCATTGAGTATTGCAGGGCTTATCTTTTTTATTTTGGCAAACGTATTTCCTTTGGTTCAGATGGATATACTTGGAAGTGAACAGTTTATAACCATTCCAAAAACTATTTTTTCTCTTTTAGATAGTGGCTTTTATCTTGTAGGATTACTTTGTGCATTTTTGGTCTTCATTTTTCCCTTGATGATATTTGTCATTAATATTATTCTTTTTACCCTTTTAACGATCAAACGAGGAGAGAAGTTGACAAAAGAATTACTGATATTGCTTTCTCATGTGACCCCTTGGAGTATGGCTGATATTTTCTTTATCTCTATACTCGTAGCGATTGTTAAACTTGTTGCTTTTGGACAGATACATATTGGTATCTCATTTTGGGCGTTAATGGCCTTTGTAGTGATAGATGTTTACATTACAAAAAGTATACGTCTTTCTGAGATATGGATGTTGAGAAAGAAAATCCTTTTAGAGGGAGAGAGACAGTGATTGAGATAGATGAAGATAAACTTATCCCATGTCCTGTCTGTGATGCAGTTAATATCGATAAAGGTAAAAAGAACTCTTGTCGGCGTTGTGGTTGTGCTATGTATCATCACAGAAGTTTTAGTACAGAAAAGTCTTGGGCTTATCTGCTCACAGCGATCATCGCATATATACCAGCAAATCTTTACCCTATGTTAATTACTTCAGCCTTTGGCACAAAAGAAGAAAGTACGATACTTGGTGGAGTTGTTTTGTTATGGGAACTTGGATCGTATCCTGTAGCTGTGATTATCTTCCTTGCATCTATTATGATTCCGGTGATGAAATTTCTTATCTTGATTTATTTGTTAATTAGTGTAAAATACCCTATAGGAAAAGATAAAAAAGCAAATAAGCATAAACTTTACTATTTGACTGAAGTGGTTGGACCCTGGTCTATGATAGATATTTTTGTTGTCGCGATACTTGCGGCACTGATACATTTATCCAGTATTGAGATCTTGGCAGGTACAGCAGCAACAGCTTTTGCTATCTCTGTCTTTTTTACACTTTTAGCAGCACATGCATTTGATGAAACACTGATTAAGGAAAATAAATGATGATACAAAAAGCAACTGGTTGCGTGAGCACTCTGCTGAAGAGGACTAAGTGTCAACGTAGTGAAAGTAGCTTTGCTGCATTCACGGTGCTGTAATAAAAACGTTGATTAAGGAAAATAAATAAATATGTCAAAACAAATACCAGAGATCACTGAGTCTTCGAAGTTTAATTTTATTACCTCTATTTGGATCGTTCCTTTTATTGCATTGATCATTGCCGGATGGTTAGCGTATCAGCATTTTGCAAAACGTGGACCTGAAGTTAGAATTATTTTTCCTCAAAATGAAGGGCTGGTCGCCGGGCAAAGTGTTGTAAAATTTAGAAATGTCCCTGTAGGAAAAGTGACAAAGATCTATGCTGAAGAAGAGACTGAAGGTGTGATCGTTGTTGTCCGGATGAATACTAGAGAGTCCAAAGCTTATATGACAGAACATGCAAAGTTTTGGATCGTAAAACCAGAGGTAGGATTGTCTGGTATTAGTGGTCTTGATACACTTCTTTCTGGAACCTATATCAATGTGCATTCAAAAGCGGGTGGAAAACAATTTAGAAAGAAATTTATTGGGCTTACGAAACCCTATAGAGACAGTGGGGGAGGAGATTATTTCCGTCTTAGTTCCATTAATGGAGATAATGTTGTTATAGGGACACCGATTTACTATAAAAATATTGAAGTAGGACAGGTGGAATATATGTATCTTTCTTTGAACAATAAAAAGATAGAAGTAGTGGTGTACATAGATAAAGAATATGTATCGTTCATACATCATGATTCTAAGTTTTGGATAAAAAACATAGTGAATGTAGATATGAGTAGAGGTAATCTTGATCTTAATATCGCACCGATAAAGCATTTACTTGAAGGGGGGATATCTTTCTCTTCATACGGTAAGAATAATGCAGATCCTGTTCCTTCTCAACATATTTTTCCGCTGTATAAAAATAAAACGCAGGCAAAAAGTAAAATGATCGGTTCCTTTGTTCCGACAAATCAAACATTCAAGTTACGAACTGAAGAATCTATCGCTAATTTAAAGTTGGGTTCTCTGGTGCGTTTTGATGGCTTTGATATAGGGAAAGTAAGTGCGATACAACTCTCTTATGATAAGCATCAACATAAGATGTTGGGTGAAGTGTTATTGGATATAGACACCTCTGTATTTGAAGACAAGAATGAAAGAGATTCCAGCGGTGTAGCCAATCTTTATCAGGCAGTAGAGGAGGGGTTAAGAGCTAAGGTCTCTGCTCTTGATCCTATCACAGGTATGCTTTTTATAGATCTGACCTTTGCACATCATGATGGAAATGGTACAGTGATGCATGATGGTAAGTATGCACGATTGCCTATGGCAAGTCAGAGTTCTAAAGATGTGATGACAAGTATCACACAGATACTCGATAAACTCAATAACTTACCGTTGGAAAAACTGCTTAAAAATGTAAATGAGCTCGTGGAAGAGAGTGGTAAACCTATTGAAAATGCAAATCTATTACTGCTTGACCTTCAAACCACTGTTGAAAATATCAATAAATTTACAGGAAAAAAATCATTTGAAGTTCTACCTGAGGAACTAAGTCAAGCACTTAAAGAAATGACACGTACTTTAAAAAGTACAGAGAAGGTTGTTAAAGGATATGACAGTGACTCTCTTGTCAAACAACAGTTAACGCAAACACTGGAGATACTGACTAAAACATCTCAAGAGATGCAAGTCTTCTTAAGAATGCTTAACCGTAAACCAAATTCACTTATCTTTGGAGATAACTAATGTTAAAAATTACAAGCGTTAAAATACAGTATA
>QMKT01000067.1 GCA_003646505.1 Campylobacterota bacterium | reverse complement strand
TCTCCTTTAGTATCTACATAATGTGTTTCCCAGTCATTCATCCATGCACCACCACGTTTCTCTTTACGTGCTTCAAGATCAAAGTAGATACGTCCCGAAAGGGCACCATCATCAAAGATATCAAAAGCTTTAACACAATCATGCCATGTTGGCACATCTGCAGGCTTAAATGTAACAGAAAAGAGTTCCGATACGATCTCAAGCAGGCCGCCCAGTACTTTTGTTTGTTCAAAATAGGGCTTTGTCATGGTATCATCAAAATCAAATTTCTCTTTTTTGAGTTTCTCTGAATAGTACCCTACATCATACCCTTTTAAGTCATCTATGTCATCCGTACGTTTTGCAAACTCTTGAAGTTCTTTTAATTCATTTTTAGCTTGGGGAAGTGCTGCATCTGCTAAGTCATTTAAAAATCCGATAACATCTTCTTGCTTACTGGCATCTCTGGTCTCAAGTGCATAATGCGCGTAAGACTTAAAGTCAAGTAATTTTGCTTTTTCATTTTTAAGTGCTAAAATTTGATCTATAACATCTGCATTTTTAGGTGCACGTGTTCCATAAGCCTTTGAGATCTCTTTTCTGTATTCACGGTTTGGCCCGTATGTCATGTATGCTAAGTAGCTAGGGATCTGCAGTGTAAACTTATACACCGTTTCCCCATCTACTTCTTCTTTTGCTGCATCAATATCTGTTTGGGGTATGCCTTCTACATCTTTTTCATCGTTAAGGATAAGTTCAAAAGCATTAGTAGCATCTAATAGGTTTTGAGAGAAGTTGTTGGAGAGTTCTGAGAGTTTAAGGCTTATCTCTTCCATCCGTTTCTTTTTAGCTTCGGGTAACTTGACACCAGAGAGCACAAAGTCTCTTACTTCATGTTTGACTACTGTTTTAGCTTCATCAGAAGAGGCTTTGAGCTGTTCGATTTTTTTAAACAGTGCCTCATTCTGAGCTATTTCAGAGCTAAACTTTGAGAGTAGGGGAAGAGACTCCTCATAAGCTTTTTGTGTTTCATCTGAGTTCATTACCGAGTTTAAGTGAGAAAGTGGCGTAAAGAAAAGCCCTAACTCTTCATCTAGATCTTGCAGGGGTTTGAGTACTTTTTCATAAGTGTTATTATTTGAGTCTGTAATCTCTTTAATAATTACTCTCTGCTCATTTAAGAGGGTATCTAATGCTTTTGGAAAGTTTTCTAAATTATCTATGTGAAAGTTTTGAAACATGGTTTATTGATCCGTTATTATATTTTTTCGATTGTAACATATTTATTTACCCAAAGGTTTAACGAGAAGTAAAAGTTTAGGTAAAAGTATGAGGTTTGAAATGAGTGCTGCTGCCATCACCAACATTGTGAGTAAGCCAAAGTAGATCGTAGGGATCAGGTTGGATAAGACCAAAATAGAAAAACCTATGATGACAGTTAGAGAAGTATAATACATAGCATTTCCAATGCTGTTATTTGTCCTTTTCATGACATCAGGATAGAACTTGTTTTTTGAAAATTCAACTTTAAATCGGTGAATATAATGGATAGTATCATCTACACCGATACCCATTGCTATCGCAGCGATCGTAATTGTCATAATATCAAGGGGGATCTGTAACCAACCCATAAATCCAAAAATGATACCTATAGGGATTATATTGACAGTGAGGGCAATGAGTGTGAGTTTGACTGATCTAAAGAGTGCAAGAAACATCATAAAAAGGATAAGTAGCACAAGAGAGAGTGTAGTGATCTGTGAATGAAATAGAGACTGTAACATATTGTTGTAGAGTACCATGAGGTTTGAGAGTTGAACAGTCGCAACTTTTGGGTTTATCATATGCTCTAGATCGGACCGGATCTTTTCTAAGAGGGCGTTTCGTCTCAATGCCTCGTTTGAATCTACGATACGTGTAGAAAACCTTACTTGATTATGTTCGATATCTACATAAGGTGAGAGGATGATATCTCTGTATTTTTGCGGAAGTGTCTGATACAAAAGTGCTATCTCTACACTGTCTAAACTTTCATTTTTATTGAGCCGTTTCCCTGTTTCAAGCAGGGTAGCAAAAGATTGTATATTTCCTATCTGTACTATTTGAGATAAATAGTCATGCACTTGGTTGATGAGTGCCAGCTTTTCATCGGTAAACCAGTACTGTTCATTGTTTTCCAGTGAATTAAATTCATCTTCAAAGGAATCTTCCTCTTCATCTACGCTGATCACTATGTCACTGTGATCATCGCTAAAGGTAAGTATGACATCCAGGGGTGTTGTGCCGCCGAGTTCCTGATCTATGATCTTCATCCCTTTATAAATATCTGTATCTTTTTTAAAGTAGTTGATGAAACTGTTCTCTACGATGAGCTGTGAGGCACCGGTAATACTGAAGATAATGGTAAGAAAAGTAATGGCAAAAATGGATTTTTTATCTTTTAAAACAATGGTACTGCTTAGAGAAGGGATAGAAAAGAGAGACTTCTTTTGTTTTCTAGGCGTAGTTTTCTTTAGCAGCATGAGTACTGTTGGAAAAACTATAAAAGAGATAATAAGTGACATGCTTATACCCGCACTCATCATCCACCCTAAGTTTATAATAGGATTGATATGTGAAAATAACAGTGATGAAAAACCTGCAATGGTAGTAAGAATGGCAAAGAAAGTAGGTGTGGCTTTTGAGAGTATGGTGAGTAAAATAATGCGTTTGGATGATGCATGAGGATAGAGTGTTAAGAGTTCTTCGTATCGTACAATGAGGTGCAAAACAATGGAAATAGTGATAATGAGCTGCAAGGCAATGAAGTTTGAAGAGATAACGGTGATCTCCCATCCAAAAAATCCCAAAGAACTGGTGATAGCTATCACAGAGAGGGTACAGATGAGGATAGGCAAGACAACCCACCTTGGCTTTCTAAAAACAACACCTAAAACAAGTATAAGAAGTAATATGAGTATGCTTCCATAAATGAGTAGATCATTTTTAACAAATCCGACTATGTCATTTGATATCATTTGAACGCCACCTAAAAATAATGTGGCATCATTCTGATATTTTGACATAATGAGACGAATTTCTTCAATGTTCTCATTGCTGAGAATACGTTGTTCGTCTCTATATATTTTGAATGCCGTAGTTGATTGTTTAAGTGAGAGTTTTTCAGCTTTGCTAAGGAAGGAGTTTTTTTGCTTATGCAGTAGAAGATTTCTTTTTTCCCGTAACTCAGAATATTTGGGGTCATTATGAAGGTTGATCAAAATCGAAGAGATGGTGAAGTCTTTATTGACCAGTCTTTCTTTGTAGAGAGGAGAGTTTAAAAACTCTTCTTTTGCTAAAGAATAGTTAATGTCTTTGCTTTGCAGCGTTCTTGTACTGTGAAGGAGATCATCAACATCTCTTATGGGAGAAAATAGAAGTGGTACAGTGAGGATCGAATCTATAGATTTGATACTCGGTAACGCTTCTAGTTCTCCACTTATATCTGTGAGGAGCTGTAGGCTTTTGGGAGAGGGAAGATCCTGTTTTGGTTTATAGGCAAGAATAAGGACATCATTGCCTTCAAATCGTTTTTCAATGATTCTTGCAAAGGCCAGATCTTTATCATCATCCAGTAAAAGTGTTTCAGCAGAAGCATCTATCTCCAGTTTTGTGCTGTAAACCCCAAAAGAGAGTATAGAAATAATGAGTAGTACTAAAACTGTTAAAGGATATTTCAATACCCACTTTTTATAAAGCATATGCAGCATATTTAAATTTTAAAGCGATTTTAAAAGTTGGCTAAAAGATTTTGTTTTTAAAAAATCAGAAAATTGTTTTCTGTAGGTTTGCACAATACTTACACCAGAAAGACGAACATCATAAATATACCAGTCATTTTTTTTCTTTTTTTTGTAAAACTGATAAATGACTTTGTAAGTGTCACTTTTACCTATGATCTGATTTTCCAAGGTGATCCTATTGGATTTAGGTTTTTTTAATGCTTTAATGATCACTTTTTGATTGTTGTAGAGTCTTAATTTATCCACATAAGAGTGTTTTATCTTTTTTTCAAATGCATGTGTAAATTGTTTTTTTTCTTTTGAAGAGAGTGTTTTCCATTTTTTACCCAGGCTGATCTGTGCCATAGTATGGTAGTCAAAGATACCATCCATCACGCGAATACTTTTTTGCTCTTTCTGCTTTTGTGATAGTTTTTTGTCTTTTAGTACATCTAAGACCTTCTTTACCTTACTATCCATGACTGTTTGTATACGTTGTTCTTCTATCGCATGACTATAGATGACTGACAGTAGACAAAACAGTATGATTTTATTTAACATTCTTTTCCCTTTGATATTTTATAATTTTTCATTCGTCAATCTCTGACACTCTTTTTTGCTCATAGATATCTCTTAAAAAAGGATATAGATCTATAGCATCTTTTTTAATACTTTCGTATTCTCCTAAATTTAAAGATGTTCTGTTTATAAAATAAAGTGTTGTGATCCCGATGGTTTGTGCCAAGTTATCAGGTATTTTATAACTTACTATGTCTTTAACATTGATAAGCGGTGATACGTAACCATCTGCTATGATACCTATACTATCCCGTACATTTGATGGCCCAAGGAAAGGCAGTACAATGTGAAAGCCTGGACCCACACCATAATACCCTAAGGTTTGACCAAAATCTTCTCGATGTGCCGGGATATTTTTATACTTTGCAGCAGGATCCATAAGCCCAGCAATACCAATGGTTGAGTTGATAATAAATCGTTCCAGCTCATCAGATGAGTTTTGAAATTTACCTTGTAAAATATTGTTGACAAAACGTACTGGGAAGTTGATGTTTTTAATGGCGTTAGAAACACCGATACGTAATGGTTCAGGGATGATATATCCATAAGCTTCTGCCACAGGGTTCAGTGCATAGATAATGACAGCATCATTGAAAGTAGTCATCATACTATTATATCCGCTTAATGGATCTATGATATTTTTTTCTTCATCTTCAAATTCATTATCAAACTCGTCAGTAAGTTCATTTTTATCTTCATCACATGAATTACATTCTTTGGTGTATTCTTCTGGGGAGGATGATGATGTTTTGTCTTCAGTGATTAAGGGTGTGGTAACTTCTTTAGAGCTACATGCTTGTAAAAATAGGAGAGCACAAACTAATAATATAAATTTCATAAAATACCTTCCTGTTTAAATAATATATATATTCTACTTAACCTATAGTGTACTTTGGGTGGAACATATGTTTAGATTTTAACGAATGCCTAGTAAAATTTTGTTAAAATCATATCTATAGATACTCCAATAAGGATAAAAAATGAAAGTACTACTGATTAAAGACGTTAAAACACTCGGAAATGCAGGTGAGATCAAAGAGGTAAAAGATGGTTATGGACAAAACTTTCTTATAGGAAAAGGCTTGGCTAAATTGGCTACACCGGATGTGGTAGAAAACTGGAGAGCAGAGCAGGCACGTATGGCTCAGGAATTGAAAGATGACCTGACAAGACTTGAAGCAGAAAAGATCACACTTGAAGCGGCAAAGATAAGAATAGAAAAACCTTTAGCACCCGTTGGAATAAAAGGATCTGTAGGGAATGCAGATATCTCTAAAGCGATTGCTGGGCAATTAAACATCGAACTTGATAAAAAGCTGATTAATCTCAAAAAAGCGTTAAAGTCTACAGGAGTGCATGAAGTAGATGCAAAACTGGGGCATGGCATACATGCTGCACTTAAAGTAGAAGTAGTTGGTGTGTAATGTTTGATGCTACAACGATACTTGGTTACAAAGGTGAAGGTAAAGCTGTCATCGGAGGTGATGGACAAGTGACCTTTGGCGATACTGTACTTAAAGGTAATGCGACAAAGATACGTACCTTGCACGAGGGTAAAGTATTGGCAGGTTTTGCGGGAAGTACAGCAGATGCGTTTAACCTTTTTGATATGTTTGAAGGGATACTCTCTGAGAAAAAAGGTGACCTTTTTAAGTCTGTGATAGGTTTTTCAAAGATGTGGAGACAGGATAAACACTTGAGACAACTTGAAGCAATGATGATCGTACTTAATCAGGAACATATTTTTATCCTTTCAGGTACTGGTGACGTTGTAGAACCGCAAGATGGGAAAATAGCAGCCATTGGTTCAGGTGGAAATTATGCTATCTCTGCTGCACGTGCTTTGGATAAACATACAAACCTTGATCCTAAAGAATTGGTACAAGAATCACTTGAAGTAGCAGGTGACTTGTGTATCTATACTAACAAAAACATTAAAATATTGGAACTTTAAAAGATGTCAACGGATAATTTAACACCCAAAGAGATAGTAAGATATCTAGACCAATATGTTATAGGTCAAGATGATGCGAAAAAGACCATTGCTGTTGCCCTGCGAAACCGTTATAGACGTATGCGATTAAGTGAAGATATGCAGCAAGATGTTACACCGAAAAATATTTTGATGATAGGTAGTACCGGTGTAGGTAAAACAGAGATAGCAAGACGCTTGGCAAAGATGATGAATCTTCCTTTTATAAAAGTGGAAGCCAGTAAATATACAGAGGTTGGTTTTGTAGGCCGTGATGTAGAGTCTATGATACGTGACTTGGCAGCTACTTCTATGGGGATAGTGCGTGAGAGTGAAAATGAGAAAAATAAAGAGAAGATAGAAAATTATATAGAAAATAAAATTATCGAAAAACTTCTTCCTCCTTTACCTACGGGTGCAAGTGAACAAAAGAAAGTGGAATATGATGCCTCTTTTGTACGTATGCAGGAGAAATTTCTCAAAGGAGAACTTGATCATTTGAAAATAAAGGTAGAAATGCCTAATAATACAACGATGCCAGAAGATGGTTTACCTCCTCAAATGATACAAGTACAAGAGTCTATTGTAAAAGTATTGGGTGGTATGGGTAAAAAAGGTCCAGAGAAAGAAGTAAGTGTTAAGGATGCTAAAAAGATACTTGAAGCCGAAGCAAGCGAAGAGCTACTTGATGAAGAAGCACTTAAGTCGCTGGCACTTGAAAAAGTAGAGAAGGGTGGTATTGTTTTTCTTGATGAGATCGATAAGGTTGCAGTCTCTGCAAATTCACAAAGCAGACAAGACCCAAGCAAAGAAGGTGTACAAAGAGACCTTCTTCCTATTGTTGAAGGATCATCTGTACATACTAAGATTGGCATGGTGAAGACCGATCATATACTTTTTATCGCTGCAGGTGCTTTCCATGTTTCAAAACCCAGTGATCTTATGCCGGAGCTTCAGGGCCGTTTCCCTTTACGTGTAGAGCTTGACTCTTTGGATGAAGAGACCTTATATCGTATATTGACTGAGCCTAACAATTCACTGATCAAACAGTATGAAGCATTATTGGCTGTGGAAGGTGTGGAATTGGTGTTTAATGAGGACGCACTCAGAGCCATTGCAAACTACTCACTGCAGGCGAATGAAAAAACAGAAGATATCGGTGCAAGAAGATTACATACTGTCATGGAACGTATACTTGAAGAGATAAGTTTTTCAGCGGATGAACATAATGGTGAAAAGATAATAGTAGATGAAGCACTTGTAAAAGATAAAATAGGTGATGTCGTTGAAGATGAAGATACAACAAGGTATATATTATGATATTTGAACATGAAAAAAATGAGATAGATACTAAAGCAGGATTTGTTGCAGTAGTTGGTAGACCAAATGCAGGTAAAAGTACTTTATTAAATTTTATAGTAGGTGAAAAACTTGCAATGGTCTCCAAGAAGGCACAAGCAACACGAAAACGTATGAATATCATAGTGATGCATGAAAACCTTCAGGGAGAAGAGTCTCAGATCATATTTGTAGATACACCTGGAATTCACGAAAAAGAAAGACTTTTAAATAAGTTTATGATGGATGAAGCGCTCAAGGCAATGGGAGATGCTGATCTCATTGTATTTTTGGCACCTATCACAGACAAACTGGCAGAGTATGAAAAGTTTTTGATGATGACAGAGTCTAAAGGTACGAAACATATTGTACTTTTAACTAAAATGGATCATGTTAAACAGGGGGATATTCTTAAAAAATTAGGTGAATACCAAAAGTATCAAGACAGATTTGAAGCGATCATTCCCTTTTCTGTGAACAAAAAGGTAGGTAAAGCACAACTTTTAAATGAAATAGCTAAACATTTACCTACTTCGCCATTTTTGTTTGATACCGAGATACTTACCACAGATAACATACGTGACATTTATAAAGAGCTTATACGAGAGTCTATATTTGAGAACTTAAGTGATGAGATACCTTATGAAAGTGATGTTACCATTGAAAAAATAGATGAAAGTGATACCTTAGATAAAGTATATGCAACAATTGTTGTAGAAAAAGAGACACAAAAAGGCATGATCGTTGGACAGAAAGGGGCAGGTATTAAGCGAGTGGGAAAACTGGCACGAGAACAAATGGAAATATTTTCAGGCAAAAAAATATTTTTAGATCTACATGTTTCAGTTAAAAAAGGATGGAGTAAAAACAGAGATAGTCTGGAAGAATTTGGTTACATTGTTTAACTATGTGAATATCCAATAATAACTCCGATCCACGTATAATATGTTTTTAGCTTATTCAGAAGGTTATATAAGCTTGACATAAAGTTAAATAGTATAATATTATCATTATTTATATTGTTGTGCCACACTTGTTGCGAAACAAGGCCGGAAAGTCATGGGTCTCAGTAGTTGAGATTGCCAGATTACCAAATCTCCGATTTAGCCTTTTTTACCTTCATTATTGTGTTCATGATAAAAATATTTAATGCTTTATTAAAATTTTATCTTATGTAAGATACTTTTAATATTATAACATATATAATTGTTCAACAAACAAGGAAGTCTAGAATGTTTTTGAAAAAAAGTTCGTCACAATCGACAGTAAAAAATGTTGTTACACTGAATACATATGCGGATAAAAGCTATATCTTTAAAGATGATGCATTTAAGCCTTTAAAGAAACTCAC
>QMKT01000066.1 GCA_003646505.1 Campylobacterota bacterium | reverse complement strand
CTTTTAGTCAATCCACCCGGAGCAACCATACTCACACCCCATCTGAAATCTCCTATCGCATTAGAGACATAATGAAAATTTGGAATAAGTATATCTTCCGATTCAGATTCTCCAGAGAAAGGTCCCCCTAAAGTATAAGTGTTTGCAGGAAGATGCGCGAGAGTGATAGCGCCTTCTACATATTGTTTGTCTGCCATAAATGCCATATTTGCAGGGTTATAATACGCTGCATCTGCACCCGTAGTATGTGCAACATATGCTGCTGCCAATGCCGTTGCATTAAGTGATTGTTCCGGGATTTTATATCCCCCTGCTACTACTACCGAACTGGCGATTGCACTTAGTGCTAAACCTTTGATTATTTTACCCATTTTACTTCCTCCTTTTTTTAAGTCCCGTATCCCTCTGAACTTGATTCAAGATCTCTAAGGATCCTGAATCAAGTTCAGAATGACATTTTATTACTTATCTTCTATCAAAGCATATAATGCTCTTATCTCCTCTGCCCAAATGGACTCATCAATAGTTTCCAGGACAAGCGGTATGTCATCCATACGTGAGTCATTCATAATATATGAAAAGGCATCCCAACCTATCTCTCCCTGACCCAAAGAGTGATGCCTGTCTACCTTAGAGCCTAATGGTGGTTTAGAGTCGTTAATATGCATACCCATAAGATACTCTCTGCCTACAATTTTATCGAAACTGTTCCATGTTGCATCATACGTTTCACGCGTTCTTATGTCATATCCTGCTGTAAACATGTGACAGGTATCTATGCAGACACCTACTCTACTTTTATCTTCTACTTTATCTATGATATGCGCCAAATGTTCAAACTTATATCCAAGATTAGAGCCTTGACCTGCTGTATTTTCAATGACAAGTTTTACATCAGACCCCTGTGTCGCATCAATGGCTCTGTTAAGTGACTCAGCGATCAAATCAAGACAGCCCAATTCTGCTTCTATTATTTTGTCTATATATTCAGGGTCTTTTTTTCCAACTTTAACAAGGTGCGAGCCAGGATGAAAGTTAAGTCTATCCAATCCGAGTATATGACAACGCTCCAACTCATCAACGAAAGCATCTCTTGATTTTTCAAGCTTTTCTACTTCAGGATGACCAAGGTTTATGAGGTAAGAATCATGAGGGAGAATATGCTTAGGCAAGATACCTGAAGCTTCAAGGTTTTTATGGAACGCATCAATTGTTTTTGTCTCTAAGGGTTTTGCCACCCATTGTCTTTGATTTTTGGTAAAAACCGCAAATGCTTTTGCCCCAATCGCCATGGCATTCAAGGGTGCATTATCTACACCCCCACTTGCACTGACATGTGCCCCGACAAATTTTGTCATTTTAAACCCTGTTATTGTTTTTTGATCTTTATAAGTATTGTATTGATTGTATCACGGAAAATAACTTCATTGTTTAAAACACTATAGTGTATATTATATTTGTTTTCTTTTATAATATTTTGAGTAAAGCCGTTACTACTTTTTGCTAATCCTGCGCCGTTAAAAATCACTTTGCCTCTAAATATATCATCAAGTATTTCATCTGGATATAGTGCACTTAAGACCTTTTGATTAAAGCTTTTTTTACCCATACACTCCAGAAGGCTCATACAAACATTATTTTCAGAGATCTCCAAAACCATCAATGCTTGTCCACTTCCATAAATTTCTGCTTTTATCTCTTCCTTATTTCTATAAATAAATCCCATATCTGCATACTTGAAAGTTGGTGTTTTAAACACGATAAGTGCCGCATTTTGTTCCACATACTGTTTTGGTGTACAGGCACTTAATACAAAGCCTATAGTGAAAAATAATATTCTTTTCCACCTATTCATACTATTCATGCTTTTTCTCCCATTTTTATCTAAATTATACACTATTTAAGAGATTTTTAAGCCCTACGGTTCTATAATGCCATCCACAAGTTGCGATGGCCCCATCGTCTAGCGGTTAGGATCCATGGTTTTCATCCATGTTACAGGAGTTCAATTCTCCTTGGGGTCACCATTTTCAACTTGTAACTTTCATAATAAGTGGCCCCATCGTCTAGCGGTTAGGATCCATGGTTTTCATCCATGTTACAGGAGTTCAATTCTCCTTGGGGTCACCACTTATCACTTCAAAACTTTTCCAATCTATTTTTATCTCTCTATATTTATATGGTACACTTATAATCACTAAATGACTTTATCTCAAATGATAGTCTAATATAATTTGAATACATTGGAGAATACTATGAAAAATATTTTATTGCTTGCACTTGTAAGTACATTGGGATTTAGTGCCCAGCAAAAACAAACCACGTATATGTGTGCATTTAACGCTTATGCAACGGCCAAAGGCTCTTTTGACAAGGGTACAATGAAGTTTACCATAATCATGCATGACAATGATGGTACATTTACCATTAAAAGAAGCAGTGGGAGTACACAGGGGAAAATCATCAAAGGGGACAAAGGCGTCTCTTTTGTGGAAATCAGCGAACGTGGAAATATCACAACAACATCTATGACAATCCTCCCTCCTCGTGAAAAAGAGCAAAAAGCAGTACACAGCCAAAACATATTGGTGGGTGGAAAGATCATGGCAAGTCAACACTATGGAAGCTGCCAGTTTGTAAACCCGGCACAAACCAAAAAACGACATATCACTATTTCAAAAATAAGACGACACGAGATTTATCAAAAACTAAATATTGAAGCAGCATTAAGAACATTGCCTAAAGAAGATACCCGATATGTGTATGATGCACTTTCAGGTGTCTTCCCCTCCAGACAGGAGATGGAAGCAGATCTGAGCATTGAAGGCATGATCATCGTTTCTCAGATCATGGATGAGATGATGAAAGTAAAATAAGCGCACTACAAAGGAACATAAACAGTGTTATGTTCCTGATTTTTATACTTTAAAAGTGAAACACCACCCCTATTTTTGGACCATACATGTCAAGGTCTTGTACAAGTCCCGAACCATCTTTTTCATAATGAATATAACGATAAGTTGCCAAGACATCTCCCCAGTTAAACCGGTACCCAATACTTGCCTCTCCCTGCCAAGTAAGTTCTGAGTCCCCTGCTCCTATGTCAAACAAATAAGGCACATACCAATTTTCACTAAGGTCAACATGTCCTTTAAGCCCAATCACAGCATCATAAAATTCTCTAGATAGCCCTACAGAGGGTAATCTCAAAAAAGATACATCCACATCTAAAGAGAGATACCTCACTCCTGCGATCATGTCGATATGGGTATTCTCTGTTTCTAAAATGTTGTATCCTCCATAGGCACTCACAGCCCAGGTATCAAGTTCTTCTTCCGCAGAAGCTGTTACTCTACCCTGAGGTGAAGAAGCATTTTGAGCATCTGACATCTTCAAATAAATAGCATCTACCAAAAAAGACCATTTATTTTTTCTTGCTTCGTAAGATCCCATAAAAACCATATCTATTTTATCTACGAACGAAGACTCTACCTCTTCATCAGGATCACCTGGGTTTGCACCAGGGATCGTATAATTTGTCGTTCCGTCAAAACTAGGTAACCATCCATAAATAGTAAGACTATGTTCCCAACTATTGTTTTCTGATGTAAGCACAGGAGCCATTACTACATCTTCCGTTACTGGAGCAATATCTCCACCGGAAATCGCCAATGTACAGGTCAATAAAGTACCCATGATTATTTTTGTCATTTTTCTCTTCCTTGTATGATATTAAACACTCTAACTAAGCTACATTTTTAACATAGGTCTAGTCAGAAAGTTCAATTTATGATTCTTGATTGGTGGAGCATAACGGGATCGAACCGATGACCTCTTCGCTGCCAGCGAAGCGCTCTCCCAGCTGAGCTAATGCCCCATAAGTATGGGAAATAGAATTTTATCACAAGATAGGTAAGGTTTCACCTATCTTGCCGATGATTTATGAACGCTCTGTTATTTCAAGAAGGTGATAACCAAACTGTGTTTGTACGGGACCGTGGACCACACCTACCTCATCGTTAAACACAACTTTATCAAATTCTGGAACCATTTGACCTTGACCAAATGTACCTAAATCTCCACCTTGCGCACCTGATGGACAGCTAGAATTCTCTTTTGCAGCTTGTTCAAAAGTGATCTCCCCTGCGTTTATTTTCTCTTTTAGTTCTCTACAGAACGCCTCATCATTTACCAATATATGTCTTGCTGATGCCGATGCCATTGTTTTTCCTTTTTGATTTAATAAAGCCACAAAAAAGGCAAAGCCTCTTTTGTTCCGTTAGCACTGTGCTTTCTTAAGCAGAAGGCTCACGTGACTTGCCACTCTTCTAAAGTGAAGGATCGCATGCGACCAATTCACCTTTTTTTAGTCTTGGCAGTATATCCATTTTTATCTTTTTGAGCAAAAACATTTTTTTATCTGCTGTCATCGTAGTATCTTTAGGAATGGTTTTTAATTTTGTCATATAGTGTATGGTCAAAATTTGTAATAAAGTCTTATTCAGTTCAGCATCATCCATCACTGCGTAACCTTCATCTATACTCAAACCAACTAAACCTGGATGGTCATTTTGTCCATTGATTAAAGCAGAAAAAAGTGCCTCGTACCCTCCAAATGTCTGGATATCCATGACAGAGAGCACATTGTCTATAAGTGCAGGTTTTTCAATGAGTGTTTTTAAGATACTCAGTTGTGCCACATCATCTCTTTTTTGAGTGAAGTTTTCTCTTGCTCGGGAAGGTTGTGTTTCTTTTCCAAAAAAGGAAGGAGAAAGTCCAAGCAGTGTCGCAGCCGTAGGGATATATGCATCTTTGATAATAGGACTAAGTGTATCAATATACTGTTTTATCGCGCCAAATGCCGCTTCTTTTGCTCTGGGATCATGAAGATCATACATAGAAACAATTTTCTCCAATACAAAAGGAATAAGCGGCTTAGCCTCCCTGAGTAACTTTGCAACTGCTTCACTTTGCCCCTTTGCAATGAGATCTGCAGGGTCCTGTCCATCAGGAAAAAGTACCACCCCTCCGTCAAATCCGGCAACCGATAACATTTGAGAGGCTTTAAGTGCTGCTGCGACCCCTGCTTTGTCACCATCATAAGCAAGAATGACTTTAGGGTCCCCTTTTCTAAGCATGGGCAAATGCTCTGTCGTCAATGCTGTTCCCATCCCCGCCACAGCTTCTTTAAAGCCTGCCTGATGAAACATGACCACATCCAGGTATCCCTCACAGATAATGATCTTTTTGTTTTTATAAATGCTCTCTTTGGCCAAATGGTATCCATACAAAAGACGAGACTTGTTAAAAAGTTTTGTTTGGGGTGAGTTAATGTACTTTGCAGGATGATTAGTGATGGTTCTTCCCCCAAAACCAACAATCGACGCAGAAGCAGAGTAGATAGGGAAGGTAATTCTCTCTACTAAACGTGCATAATACCCTTTTCCGTTTTCACTCTGAGCGATGATACCCGCCTCTGCTGCTTTAGGCAAAGGAAGCAAGGCACTTTGTAAAAACTGCATCACTTCCTGTCCACCTGGAACATATCCTATCTCAAAATTTTCTATAGAACTTTGGGAGACGCCTCTGTCTAACAGATATTTCATCGCTGTTTCATTACGGTTCAGATTCTTGGTATACCACTGCCCTATGGCTTCAAGTACTCTTTTTGCATCAGAATAATCAGAGCTTCCTTTGGTGTAAGTAAGTGAGAAGTTATTCATCGAAGCAAGTTTTTCTATGGATTCAGGGTAAGAGAGTTTTTCCAATTCCATCACAAACTTAATACTGTCTCCCCCCACGCCACAACCAAAACAGTGGTATATCTGCTTGGAAGGGCTTACGACAAAAGAAGGGGTTTTTTCACCATGGAAAGGACAGTTTGCTTTATAGTTTGCACCTGCTTTACGCAACTCTATAAAGCTGCCTATCACATCTACTATATCTATACTGTTTTTAAGAGATTCTATGGAAGCATTATCTATCATAGAAGAATTATATCTAATTAGATATAATCTAACTATAAAACCCATAAGGACTATTTTGGAATCTATATTACCAGCATATGATGACCCGCTTTTTAGTATTTTACTTATTATTGTTATTGGTCTCATTGTGGCACTGGTTACCTATGGATGGGGTGTTTACACACAACAAAAAGAAGAAGGAAAACTCCTTAGTTTTTTAGAAAAGTTTGACAGTTCAGAATGTGCATTGAACACAGCAGACATGCCTTATGAACCCAATATGCTCAAACCTCTCACCCTCTTGGCAAAAGCATTTGAAAATTCGGGAGAATACCATAAATCCATCTCTATCTATCTCTACCTTATAAAACATGTCTCAGAGAACAAGGGACAACTTGAATTGATGGAGCGTTTGGGAAACACTTATCTTCATGCAGGTTTTCTCGAACGCTCTAGATCGATCTACACAGAGATATTACGAAAAAAACCCCGAAACATAAAAGTGCTATATGAACTAGGTGTCGTCTATGAGACCATGCAAAAATATGACAAAGCAAAAGAAGTACTCGAACCACTTAAAATGCTGGGAGAAGAGATCTCTTCGGTTGAAAAATTTCTTGATTTTTCACTCTTACTTGCCAACAACACCTTATCAGTGGACAATAAAGTACTTAAACTGAAAGAGATTTTGAACGAAGAGCCAGATATGTATAGACAGATCGTTACCGCACTCTTGCGACTTGACACAAAAAGTGCCTGGGAGATCATTGATCCTACGCGTATCAAAGAGCTTATTGACATCCTGTGGTTCTTACCGAATTCACAACTCGATTTAGATATAATCCACTCAAATGAACAGCTTGAAACGCTGTACTATGCCAAAGGTTATCTACAAAAACCTACCGTTGAAAGCGGTATTTTCAGTCTTGATATGTTAGCCACAGCAAGACAAAATGGGTTTAAAGAGGGAGACCTTGTCTTCTCATATCTTTGTCAAAAATGTAAACAGAGTTTTCCTATTTCCTTTAAACGCTGTCCTCATTGTATGGCAATAAATTCTGTTAAAGTTGAGGAAAAAATTGCAAAATCAAGCCCGCAAACAGATTACTCTTTACTCTGATGGCTCCAGCCTTGGGAACCCGGGTCCTGGTGGATATGGTGGAATCTTAGAGTTTAAAGGTAAGCGTAAAGAGTACTTTGGTGCTGAAATACATACCACCAATAACCGTATGGAACTCCAAGGCGTCATAGAGGGACTTAAACTGCTTAAAGAACCGTGTGATGTTGAAGTGATCTCAGATAGCTCGTATGTCGTAAAAGCCATTAACGAATGGTTGGAAGGCTGGGTACGAAAAAACTTTAAAAAAGTAAAAAATGTAGACCTGTGGGAAGCATACCTTGAAGCTGCTGCACCTCATAACGTGAGTGGAACATGGGTACGCGGACACAATGGTCACCCTGAGAATGAACGTTGTGATGAACTGGCCAGAAATGAAGCTGAACGAATTAAATTAACACTATAGGAGATTTTATGAACGATTACAGTCAGTTAGAAAAACGACTGAACTATACATTTGAAAATAAGCAATTGATTATTGAGGCTTTGACACATAAAAGTGACAAAAAGCCTTACAATAATGAGCGGCTTGAATTTTTGGGAGATGCGGTACTTGACCTTATTGTCGGTGAATACCTTTTTGCTAAATTTCCAAAGTCAGATGAAGGTATCTTATCTAAAATACGTGCTTCACTTGTCAATGAAAGTGGGTTTACTCTATTAGCCCGCCAGATCGATCTGGGTTCATATATCTTTCTCTCTCTTGCAGAAGAGAACAATAACGGAAGAGATAAACCTTCACTGCTTTCTAACGCCTTTGAGGCTATCATCGGTGCTATATACCTGGAAGCAGGCCTGAATATAGCAAAAAACATTGCTGTCAACCTACTTGAAGAGTGTCACCCTAAAATTGATCTTGATTCACTCTCTAAAGACTACAAAACTGCTTTACAGGAACTCACACAGGCAACACATGGTGTGACACCGATGTATGAAATGATAGGCTCTTCCGGTCCTGACCATAAAAAAGAATTTGAGATCGCTATTATTTTAAATGATGAGATGATTGCCAAGGGAAAAGGTAAAAGTAAAAAAGAAGCTCAACAAAAAGCAGCCAAACTTGCATTAAAGGAATTAAAACAATGAATACCTTTGGGAAAAAACTCACCCTGACAACCTTTGGTGAATCACATGGAAAAGCACTAGGATGCATACTTGATGGTGTCCCTGCAGGACTTGTCATAGACGAAACATTTATACAATCCGAACTTGACAGAAGAAAGCCTGGAAAGTCCAAGCTTGAAACAGGACGTAAAGAAGATGATAAGTTTGAAATACTTTCTGGTACCTTTGAAGGGTTAAGTACGGGAACACCTATCGCAATGGTCATCTTTAATACCAATCAAAAGTCTAAAGACTACGAAAACGTCAAAGATCTTTTTCGTCCGGGACATGCAGACTTTACCTACTTTCACAAATACGGTCTAAGAGACTATCGTGGTGGTGGACGTTCTTCCGCACGTGAAACTGCTGCCAGAGTAGCAGGTGGGGCCATAGCTAAACTCATATTAAAAGAGTTGGGCGTAAGCATCCAGAGTGGTCTATGCGAAGTAGATGGTATCAAGGGAGAGCAGCAAGACTTTGAACACGCAAAAGGTTCTAAGATGTATGCACTCGACCCCAATATGGAGGCGATGCAGGAAGAAGCGATCTTGACAGCCAAAGATAATCATGACTCGGTAGGAGGTGTTGTACTCACGACTGCTACGGGTGTTCCTGTAGGACTGGGAGAACCACTTTACTACAAACTCGATGCCATACTTGCAGAAGCCATGATGGGTATCAACGCAGCCAAAGCCGTTGAGATCGGAGATGGGGTAGCTTCTACACATCTCAAAGGAAGTGAAAATAACGATGAGATCACTTTAGACGGATTTTCCTCTAATCATTCAGGTGGTATGCTTGG
>QMKT01000065.1 GCA_003646505.1 Campylobacterota bacterium | reverse complement strand
GATTTTGTAGAAGAGATACTTATCCGTTCTGACTTAAAGCCCTAATTTTTTGGGTTATGCCTCATCGCTTCCCTATTGCTTGTTAACCGCTTGCTTGCTACTTGCTAACCTCTTTGCTTGCTACGTGCTACTCTTGCTGATCTATATGTCAACCAGAATATATATAATTACCTTTACATTAGTAAATATGGATTTGGTCAGAGACTTACACCGCCCAGCATTCAACCGCACGACCTGGATGCTATGCACAAACTGACACCATGCAAGAATTGACACCATGCAAAAATTGACCCCATGTAATTTGCAAAACGTGTACCCTGCAAAATGCGTCCCCTATTTTCTGTAGTGCAAAACGTGTCCCTTTATTTTTATAAATAAATTTGCACATAGTGACCCTTGCATGTTGTGACCCCATTTATATAAATCGCTTATATCTAAAAATGCTACAATGTTGGATGCGATCTTTATTGGATGCGATAGTAGATGGTAGATAGTAGACGGTAGTAGACAATATCTCATGTATGTTTTATATACTTCTATTGTCTATAGGGTATGTTATAGAGTATAACCCCAAAATTAAGCCGTTTAATATAAGCCTGTTTAAGCCGTTGGTAGTAGCTATGCACTATGGTAGGATACCGACAGGGTAGAACGTCTGTATATGGGGCTTATAGGTGTACTGTATATGGTAGTATAACCCTTATTCTATACCCCACTTTCTACCAGACCAAAAAAAGCCCTGATTATACAGGGCTTTGAATATTGCACTTATGGTCAATTAATTATCTCAGTGTTAGTATCCAGACTATGATAATTATATAAATCAACAGTCTGGTAATGGCATCAATAACATTCATTAATAATTTGCTCTTTGTATTGTTTCTAAAATCATTGTATACCTATCCTTTATGTATGGCTAGAATATATGTGATCGGCCTTGTCTACTATATCCCCATAGTCATTTATGGTTTCCTTTGTTTCTATACCCCTGTATATTAAACCACCATTTATAACCCTATGATGTAATGCTTCATGCTTATCATTCAGGATAAGATCCCCATATACGGGATCTATATCTTGAAAAGAGATCCCCCAATTATAAGAGTAAAAATCATTTTCTGGTTTTGTATAGTTATCAATAAAAATAGTTAATGTATATCTCTTTGATCGTGTATCGTTATATCCTGTTAATTTATTAATAAGCCACATTTTTAAACTTTCTGAATTACTAAAATTATTAAAAAAGTGCTGGTCTGTTTCAGGGTTATTTATTTCTATGTTCATTAGGTTTATATCCTTGTTTATTATGTTCTGGTTTATATCCCCCCCATTGTTTCAGGGGGTTTATATTCTGGTTTATTCTGTTATCAATTTAAAAGTGTAATAAGTATTTTTAAACTTTCTTTTAATCATACCGCTATCTCTTAATTGATGATAATCAATAATAGCTTTTCTTGTTTGCTTTTCAGTATATCCCCCCCCTGCAAAATTAAGTAAGATCTCTATCATTTGATTATGGTTTAAGATAGCAGTCTTTTTTATCCCCTGCTTATCTTTACCAGTTACACTATATTTATTATTATTCATTCTATACCCCACAAAATTTAATGTTATCAATAAAGATCTTTTTTATTTGTGTATCAGCCATATCATTAGTTATTTTTAAATAGTCAAAAATACAATAAACATTGTAATTATAACCATTATCCATGCTTATGCTTATATCCTTTCTAGCTCGGTTTATTTGTATTAATAGCATGTTATACACCTTTATAATTTAACTGTTTTGCTATAGCTGACAGTTCATTAAAAGCTATACTATGACACCCGATCATAATATCCCCATTTTTCTGTATAGCGTCCAGTGTATAAAGCCCCACTTTAAAGCTATGATTATGATCGGGTTTATATGTTACCTTGTTTTTAATACAATCCCTTACTTTACGCCATAAAATAGCAGTGAATGAAATGGGGATATAAGCACCTTTACTTGTTTCTATTCTATCATTATCATGATCAACCCGTAAAAATACAGGTAGGTTATAACTCAAATGAATATTATTCCCTTTTTTCCATAACAATATTTTAGCATTATTTATTTTTATTATTTTTAATTTTTCCGATCTTTTCTTTTTTGCTATCAATAGCTTTTCTTTTTTGTTCAATTCTACAATTTTAGATAAATCATAATCATTTATATTCAGTGCTTTTCTTCTTATTTTAAATAACTTTAAATAATCATTATGCTCTTTGATCATGGTTTCAGCTTGATCAAAATTCCACTGCTTAGAATGTCCCGATCTTGCACGTTCGGATTTTAACAAATGACCTTTTATCTCAGTTTTAAAATATTCTAAGTTTTCTTTATGCTCCGATTTATACAGGGGATCAATGGTAGGACAAATAATAATAGTTTTATGGTTTACTGAATAGCAAGCCTGATTTATATGCCTATTTGTAGTCACTGAGTTATCACTAATATGTATTAGTACCGTTTCAGGGTTTACTATGTTAGCTATTAATAAACTATAGCTATAAAGTTTAGTACCCTCAAATGATACGGATCTTTTTTGGTTGCTTGCATGATCTTGCGTTTGGTTAGCCCAAAAATGAAAAACACTTGAATTATCTGTTATTATTTGCATGGTATACCCCTTTATTTATTGAATAGGTTAGAAAGTGAAATAATGCTATTATTACCAGTATTAAAATTATTTTCATATACTGCTTTTATAAACAATTTATTACCCTTTTTTTCTTGTCTCTTTCTTTCGTTTCTTTTCTCTTTCATAACAAACAAAGATACAATAAAATTATGTAAACTTTCTCTTTTTTGTTCTGCTGTTTCAATTTTAAGATCTCTTTGTAGAATAAGAGTTAATTGTTTTTCAATTACTAAAATATCCTGTAACTTACAAAGTTTAGAAAATACTTTATTTTTCTCTTTGAATAATTCACTTTTATTTTTTACGGTATTAATAGCCTTATTCAGGTTAGAAAGTACAATAATAAGACTGTTAATTTTACATAACAGAATAGTAGTTCTGTTTTGATTGCTTTTAATATGTTTCATTTTCTTTTTATCCTGAATTGAATTATTGAATTATTGAACTTATGATCAATTAATTATAGTATGTAATACCATTTTTTTTATAATGCACATTAGATAACATTCTATTAGTTAAACCATGCTTTTTAAAAGTTAATGTTTTATACATTGAACGCAAAACAAAACCAATTGAAAAACCTATAATTGAGTAAACTACTAATAATAAAAACGACATAATTTTGAACCCCTGAATTAATTAGAAAAACTATATAACTGGACTATAATTATATACATTTTATTAATATTGTAAAGTTATTTTTATAAAATGTTATACATTATTTTTTTTATTCAATAAAATCATACACTTATAAAAATAATATATGCTAACAAAGTCTATTAAACCGATATACTGCTATTTTATACCCGTTTTTTATCTCTTTTTATCCCTTCCTTTATAGCTATAAAAAAACTGATAATAAATTGATTGTATAGCATTGATCAAAACCCATGCCAGTTTTTACACGTTCACAAAAAACCTGGTATGTAAAGGTTTTTATATATTTTATTGATTAAAATTACACTTTTCAATGTAAGCCGTTTTAAGCCGTTTTGAACGCTCCAGGCTAGGGACCTACCAGGGCAGCTTTTGATTGTTGTACGGGCTTCTAATTGATTCCTGTACTTTTATCAAATTTGAAAAGTGTACAGATTTCTTCCCGTTTTTGCTCGGATCTCTCAGCTCTCTCGGATCTCTCGGCTCTATATGTGTATATGCGAATTTCGCCTCAAGATTGGGTGATCGATATAGCATTTTTATGCCAAGGTGGATCGGTGATCGATCTGTAGAATAGAAAAAGAAAAAGGGTAGCACTAATTAAAGTGATACCCTTATAAATCTGTAGTAACTTTGTTTCCTGTAGGAAAGACTACACCTTTAAACTGTCTAGCACTTCATTTAAGCCACTATCAGATATTTTAGTATTCAATGTATAGCTACATAATACTTTGGTTAAGGCGTTATGTAATGACTGTTTACGCTCTACCTCTTTTTCTTCTACCTCCATCTTATACACTGCTTCATCAATGGCATTGACTAAGTTACCCAAGTTTACCGCTATGTCTTTCAGTATCTGTCTAGGCTCTTCACATTCATCATTGCCTAGGTTCATGTATAGCACGTTATTTGCTCTATCTTGTGAGGTAGGTAATACAGAGCTACCCACAAAAACACCATACTCGCCTAGATCACTTCTACAGATCCCAAACGTCTCTGCGTTCTCATATCCGTTATTGTCCTGATTGCCCGTATTTACCTCTGTAATGGTTTCCATACCCTCTACCACTATCTTTCCCTTTAAATGCCCTACAATGCCGTGTATGCACTTTGTATCAGTGTTATTCATTGTTATTCTCCTAGTGTAATTGTTTAGTTGATATATATTCTATGAAGAGAGAACCGCACCTAATGACACGACCACCCTCTTTTTCTATAGCCTTCTCCAGTGCAAGCACTTGCTTAAACTCTCGCCATACGAAGCTATAGAGCTTCATTCTTTGGGTACTCATGCTCATTGATCCATGTAGATGTAATGCTCAGATCTGATCCACAGATCACCATCCTGATCTAGTATCCAGTTTTTGCCGTCATACTCTAGCTTTGCCATCATTAAAACGTCATTCCATACGTCCCAGTAATGATCACATATATCATAGTTCAGATTTTCACTATCTGATAGCACGATAAGATCATCTTTGTTTATACCCTTCCATACTGCTATGTTTTCCTTATGCACGTTCTGGACAAAAAAGATCCCTGTAGTCTCACTGTCTGGATCTGGAATACTGGTATATTCAGATAGTAATAAACTAGCAAACAGTTTAGGGATATATTGACCGTTCTGATCCCCAAAAACAATATCACATTCACTTTCATTATAACTGCATATAGCGTCTTCCATATCCTGAATAAGATCATCTTCATAGTGATCCTCAATCCATGATATAAACTGATCATTAACCTCATAGGGTAGATCGTCTATCTTCTCTTGGTTTTGTTCATTCATTATTTTAATCCTCTTCTCTTTTATTTTTGCAGTAGTCACAAGCATTACATGACCAACAATAAGGACAACATTCAAAACCGTTATCACTACGTCCTACCCCACAATCACAACAATCATATAACTTTTCACAATCATAGGTAAGGCCGTCATTTTCATCTATGTTTTCACACTTTGTGTGTTCACACATTTTAATACACCTTTTTAATGTTAAAGACTCTCAGTGCTTCAGGAACACTATCATAGTCAAACGTGCCAAGTAATGTATCCCCTGAATACACCCTGAATTTTGCCAGTCTTCTACTTTCTGGTTTAATCCGTTTACTGCCATACTCTGCTATAGACTTATCAGACCACTGAGACCGTACATTAGGATGATTAAACACTTCAGGGATTAACCCCTGTAGTGCTACCGATTGATCTAGCTCTGATAGTAGAGCGTTTCTTTCTTCAGCTTTACTATCAATGTGTTTTCTCATATCGTTATAATTCATAAGTGCTTTACTTCTCTCTTTTATTGTTTATCATTTTGTTAATTTTATAGCCTACTTCAGAGTAGTCAGATAGTAAGTCTTTCCATTCATCATCTACAAATACACTATCCATATAGTAGGATTTAAAGTATAAATCAGTATCTTCTACCCATTGCTCATAGTCTATTGCATCATCTAAATCGTCATAAGTCACTGGATAGTTGGGATCTAAATAATCGTGTATTAGCTCTTTTCTAGTGATAGCTAATACTACCCTTTCAGCCTCCCAAAAATTTGATACTGTCTCTCCTTTTGCATCTATATAGTGACTAAAATACTTTTGCTCTTCAATGTGATCCTGTAACTCTTTACTAAATTGTACTTCCATTAGATCCCGTAAAGCATTATCAAAAGCTCTGCTTATGTCATAGTCCAATTCTTCTTGATATAACAAAGCTAATGACTTAGGTATGTTAAGCACTTGTATAGCTTGGTCTCTTATCTCATTGTCTATTACAGTGCAATTATCCACATCAATAAACATATCAAATAAACATTCTGATACTAGGCTATTATAATCTGGCTTTATACGGTAATTAGGTGTAAGAAAATCTAAAAGATATATATCACTTGTAAATAAGTTTTGCTGTTTCATAATTGCCTCTGGTTCTGCTTTAAAAGAGATCACACTATATACTTTTTTATATATAGTGTAAAGCTGTTTATAACAAGTCACCTATCAGGGTAGCGGTATCCTCTCCCTCTGCTAGATACTTATCAAGGTATTCATTTAATTGTGCTTTAATAAGTCTGGTATCCTCTGCCCTATCACTTTTCATTTCTGATAGGGTTCTATACCCTTTTAATAATTGATGCCATTCAAGCACCATACACATAATTTCTTGATGATCTTCGTGCATATCTAAATGGTGTACATCTTCAGGATAGCCATTGTCTAAAGATAGCTGTTTAAGTGCATTATCCAAGTGTTTTTGTAGTGTGTTCATCATATTGCTTTACTCCTGTTTTGCTTTAAAAGATCACGCTATACTTTATATATAGCGTGTAAGGTTTATTAACTATTTAATAAACTTTCTGCTAATGACTGAAAGGTATAATCCATGTAGATAGATTGTCCTGAAGTTTGCCTTCCCCATATTGCAAACCCCATAAACTCCCTTGTAGTAAGCTCTCCCATATCTTCCAGTTTACCTATTAACCAGTCAGAGACGATCCAAAATTCCAGTGCTTCGTTAGGGTATTCTTGTTCACCTTCCAGATCAAAGATACACTGATCTATATGATCACTATCCGTGTTAGCTGTTTCTTCAATAGCAGAGATATAATCATCATAAACATCTTCCCATTGATCCATTGCATCCTCTATATCTAGGCTATCAATGTGATCATTCAGATCATCAATCTGATAATCCCGTTTCTCTTCTACTCCCTCTTTCTTATCTTTTAGCTCTTCAATCTCTGCATGGTGATCAGTATAGCAACTAGAAAATTCCATAATTTCATCCATGTACTTTTCATTGCTAGATAACTCTTGGATCATCCATGAAGCATTGGTGTATACCTCACTGCGTACTAGGCTTTCAGCACGTTCATTTATTTCTTGTTTGGTTGCTTTATTCATAGAGTTTTAATGTCCTATTTTATTGGTTTATCCATTTTGGATATGTCTTATATTCCCATAGATCAATAACACCTTTGTCAGTCATCATACTGAATAGTTTACCTACCAGTGTGAAACCATAAACGTACTTGATCTTTTGGTGCTTCAAGATGATATACAGCTCTGTTGGTACTGCTATCACCACCTGAAAGCTCCCTCGCCTTGTATGCTCCACTTCGACTATGTTATTTATACAAGGATAGGATATATCTTCCTCTGTAGCATACCAGAGCCACTGGGGTTCATTGAACAGAGGACGACTAAAAGGGATACTTGTTATCATAGCGTGGTACTTCCTTTGATGTTGTGCCTATAATAGCGTCCATTACGTCAGTATATAGACCTATTGCCCATGTCAGTATTACTGCTGTTATAATGGATCTCATAGGCTTGTCACTTTCAGCTTAGCAGTGCCTTTTTGTGCGATAATAGTGGTAACACTATCAATCAGTTTACTATCCACTTTACCGCTCTTGATAAGTGGCTTTGCCATTGTAGCGTTAAAGCTGATCATTTGTAGAAACAGGGTGATCTTTACCTGCTTAAAGAGCTTAGCAAGATTAATAATAGTTTTGTTTCTGGTTGCAGGTTTATAGGTAACTGTCCCAGTATCACCCTGAAACACATCAATCTTATCTGCTCTCATTGCATTAGCTAGATCCGTCTCTGCTAGTTTCATTGCTTTGGTATGTCTGGCAATGAGATTCTGCTTGCTAGTGATCTCTTTGATTAAAGCATTGTATTGTTGTTTGTTCATTGACTTGTTTCCTGTAGTTAAAAGTGACCTTGAGTGCAAAATGCTCTCATTGGTTTAATATATACCTTTTTATGATAATGTAAAGCTATTTATACTTTATTTATAACGTACCAGCACCACGATCCCGATCCGATAGCATATACATGCACTGGCTTATCATTGATAAGAATGTCAAAACCTATGTATGTTTCTGGATCTTCATCCATCTCATTATCAAAGGTATCTGTAAACGTATCAGTCTCTTTGTCATAGGCTAGTAAAGCACCATCTTTAATCACCTCTACGACCTGATCATACTCAAAACAAGGGGTAGTCCACCCATTCCATAGATACCCTCTTGTATAGGCTTTATAGCCTAGTTCACCCTCTGACCCGTCTATCCCTGCTCTGATCTCTTTGTAGTCTGGTTCATTGTCTTTATGTGGGGTAAAGATAGTATCAAAATCCTCTAATGTTAGAGACTTAACAAAACCACCACCCATGTTACAGAATTTTACAGATAGATCGTCTCTGCTTACTTCTTCAATAGCTGATTCTGGATAAGTGCCGTTTCTTGCAATATAGATGTTGTTCATAATGGTGCTTCCTTAGTCTGTTAGTAATACTAATGTTTCAAAAGGATCATAGCCCTTAACGCTATAGATCGCCTCCATGATAGTGTTTAGTGTATCTACCTCTGCATTGTTAAACAGTCTCATAAAATCACTATCAATAATGTCACTGGGATCATCATCAAAGTGATAGGCTAGTCCTGCATTGTGTAGCTGAATGATCCACTCATTGATTGCTTCAGGGGTAAGAGTGTTAAAATCAAATTTAGGTATTCTATTCATTTTATCACCCGACTATCAAGATTGTTGTTAGTGTAATAATCCCATAAGGTAGTAAAGGCTTTAAGATATGCTAACTGTTCAGGCGTGTTAGTGTCCTCTTGTTGCTTCTCATAAGCACACCTTATAGCTATGCCCTCATTCTCACAAAACGCCTTGTATAAACCACTCAGAGCGTCCAGTGTAGTATAATGGTCAAACACTCCGATATCATT
>QMKT01000064.1 GCA_003646505.1 Campylobacterota bacterium | reverse complement strand
ATGACCGTTCTTTCCGAGGATCGATCATCTCTCAAGATGGTTATACCCTCTCTTCTTCACAAAAAACCTATCAGGCTGTTATACGCGGTGCAAGTCTAGAACCCGATAAAAAAGCCCTTTTTATCAAACTTTTTTCTATCTACAGCAATATTCCCGAAGCAAAACTTCTCAAAAAGTTTAAAGACCGTAAAGGTAAAGAGATCCAGGGCAATATCATCCTCTCTAAGACCATTAATTCACGCTCGGCAATGCAACTCAAGGCACTCTCTTATAAACTACGAAAACTTGATGTCTTTCGCTCCATCAAAACACGCAAAGGGATACAGGTAGTGTATGGACTGGATATCATTGAAAATGGTGAGAGTAGACGTTTTCCTCTCCATGATGTCTTAAGTCCTATACTGGGATATGTAGGTAAAAAGAGTGATGGTACTTACACCCGTCCTTCTGGTAAAAAAGGTCTTGAACGTGCATATGACAAACACATCACCTCCAAGAAAAATGGATACTTTAGAGGTAAACGTGATGTTGTAGGTGCCGTGATCCATGATAAAAACAGTATCAATATAGAACGTGTAGACGGACTGGACCTACATCTTAATATTCCCCTTGCTCTGCAAAGACGTGTTGAGCTCATGGTTGACCAAATGAAACTCAGCATTGATGCAGATGAGATCATCGTCGGTGTGATGGAAAGTAAGACGGGAAAAGTATTAAGTCTGGCAACTTCAAATCGTTATGACCCTTCACACATTAGACAAAAAGACATCGCTTCACTCGTCCCAAAATTTACAGAATACCCTTACGAAGCAGGTTCTGTACTTAAACCTCTTACGGTTGCCATCGCGCTTGATAAAAAAAGAATTACCCCTAACACATGGTTTAAAACCGGCTACAAAAAGTTTGACATCACAGGAGGCCAGAGTGTAAGCGATGATGATTATTTTGAATCAATTCCTGTGACTGAAATTATCGTTCATTCTTCAAATATTGGTACTTCACAGATCTCATGGAGACTTACAGGAACAGAATTTAGAGAAGGCTTACTGAAATTTGGTATAGCTAAAAAAACAGGGATCGACCTCTCCCGTGACTTACCTGGTTCACTCAAATCAGTCAAAGTACTTAACCATAAAATGCACAGAGCCAACTCTTCATTTGGTTATGGAATGATGGTGACACATACACAATTACTCAAAGCATACTCTGCTTTTAACAACGACGGTATAGCAGTCACTCCCCGTATTGTAAACCATCTTCAAAATGCAAAGGGAGATCGCTATACACTTGAACCTAACATAGGTAACATGAAGGCAGTCAGTAAAAGATCAGCCAATCAAATACATGATATCCTTTTAGAAGTAGTCAAACGCGGTACAGGGGTAAAAGCACAATACCCTGGCCTGGAAGTAGGCGGAAAAACAGGCACAGCGCACATTGCTAAGAATGGTCGATATGTAAGAGAGTATCACAGTAGTTTTTACGGTTTTGCCAATGACAAAGAGGGACATAAATATACCATTGGTGTTTTAGTCATACGTGCAAAAAAATATCGTCATTATTTTGCTTCCAAATCTGCTGTACCTACATTTAAAAGGACTATGGACATACTTGTAGAGCTTGATTACCTTAAACCTGAAAATGGTATAGAAGCGCCCAGTCCAGAGATTAAAGTAGCACCAAAAGTACACCCTAAAAAACAATCAAAACCTAGTGTACGCCAGAAAAAAACACTTAAGAAAAGTACAGTAAAACCTTCAAGTAAACCTGCACCCTCTGTCAAAGATCTTTTCAAGGTCAAGGAAAAACCAAAAACACAAGCAAAACCTGTCATACCCAAAATACAGACACCGGCTAAAAATAAATCAACACATGAACTTTTTGAGGATATGTTTTAACCTCTAATTCGGTTTAGATCCATATATTGTCAATCAATCTTGGCTTACCTACCCAGGCTGCCACCAAAATAATCGTATTACCGATCTCTACCCTCTCTAGTGCGTTGAACTCTCTGTCAACTATGGCTACATATTCTACTTCATCCGTATCTTTTAACACGAGTAACATCTCTTTTTTGATCAACTCAACATTTTTTTCACCTGCCATAATAAGCTTGGTGGCTCTTTTAAGTGATCTCGCCAAAGAGAGTGCTCTTTGTTTTTCTTCACCTTCCAAATAGACGTTACGAGAACTCAATGCCAATCCATTCTCATCTCTAACAATATCGCAGGCTATGATATTTACATCCATAAAATAGTTTTTGACCATCTGGGTGATCAATGCCAATTGTTGCGCATCCTTCTTTCCGAAATAAGCATTCGTAGCGCTTGAAAGATTTAACAGTTTCATGACGATCTGAAGCATACCATCAAAATGCCCCGGACGTTTTTCGCCTTCCAATACATAGCCACGGATAGCCGGTGCACCGATACAGAGTTCATCCTCTTCATACATCACATCAATGGTTGGCATAAAAAGTATATCTACACCTGCCAATTCACATATCTTGATATCTGCCGCATCTTTACGTGGATAGGCATCCAGATCTTCATCTTCTAAAAATTGAGTAGGATTAACAAAAATAGAGACAATCAGATGATCATTCTCTTTTCTTGCCTGTTGTATGAGTGAAAGATGTCCGTGATGTAAAGCTCCCATAGTAGGTACAAAACCTATAGCACCCGATAATTTTTTTTGGACCTCTTGTAGTGCTTCAATTGTCTTTACAATAACCATCGCTAACCTCGTATTTCGCTTTTATTTGGTAAAATCATACCAAAAAAGTATGGAATAAAGAGCCGGTTATTAGAAATTCACACCATTCCTAATTTCTCATTCCTCATTCCTAATTTGAAAAAGGAACTTTTTCACCATGGATGCATACGAATACAGCGAATTACTCAAATCACTCAGTATCAAAATGGATAACATTAAAAATATTGTAAAACCTGATGCCCTACAGCAAAGACTTGATGATATAGAAACCATGCAGCAAGACCAAGACTTTTGGAATGATGCAGCTTATGCAGGAAAGATATCTCAGGAAAAAACCAAAACAGAACGTATCTTGGCTACCTACGACAATGCCAATGATGCTGTCCGTGAAGCAGAAGAGTACTTTGAACTCTCCAAATCAGAAGAAGATACTGAGACCTTGGAAATGCTCTATGATGATGCTCCCAGTCTACAAGAGAATACCAATGCACTTGAAGTACAAATGATGCTAAGTGGGGAACATGATGGGTCGAATGCTATTGTATCTATACATCCAGGGGCTGGCGGGACTGAATCTCAAGACTGGGCTGCTATGCTTTATCGTATGTATTTGCGTTGGGCAGAGCGTCATGGGTTTAAAGTAGAAGGACTTGATTACCAGGCAGGAGAAGAAGCCGGCATTAAGGATGCATCTTTCATCATCAAAGGTGAAAATGCCTATGGATACCTCAAAGTTGAAAACGGTATTCACAGACTTGTGCGTATCTCCCCTTTTGACTCGAATGCCAAACGTCATACCTCATTTTCTTCTGTCATGGTTTCTCCTGAAGTAGATGATGATATTGACATAGTCATTGAAGACAAAGACATACGCATAGATACTTATCGTGCCTCTGGAGCGGGAGGACAACACGTCAATAAGACTGAGTCAGCCATTAGACTCACACACATAGAAACAAACATTGTTGTGCAGTGCCAAAATGACAGATCACAGCATAAAAACAAAGCTGCGGCCATGAAAATGTTAAAATCACGTCTTTACGAATATGAAATGGCTAAAAAACAGGCTGCCTTGGATGGAGTAGAAAAATCAGACATAGGCTGGGGGCATCAGATCCGTTCTTACGTCATGCAACCCTACCAACAAGTAAAAGATACACGTTCTAACATTCCTTACTCAAATGTAGATGGAATTTTAGATGGGGATATCGATAAACTTTTAGAGGGTGTACTTATAGCACAGGCTAAATAATAACAGCAGGGTCAGTTCATCGACCCTATTTTTAATACACTTCTCTATTAAGTATCTTATCTTCAAGTTTATAGACTGAATCACATTTTGAGGCCATATCTTCATCATGGGTTACAAGTAACAACCCAGCACTGTTTTCTTTCACATAATCCAACAATACACTCATGACAAGTTCTGCTGTCTCTTTATCGAGATTTCCTGTGGGTTCATCGGCAAAGATGATTTTAGGTTTTTTACTCAGTACCCTGGCGATAGAAACACGTTGCTGCTGTCCGCCTGAGAGTTCTCCTATCTTTTGTCCCATCAGTTCTTTGATCTCCAGTTTTTCAAATATACCCTCATCTACTTTCTCTCCACTGAGCATAGTAGCCACTTCAATGTTCTCTAATCCACTCATACCTTTAAACAAATAGTGAAACTGAAAAATGATACCTATATCATAACGTCTCAGCGCTTCTATAACATCCTCTTTAAGCGTATAAAGATCTTTTCCTAAAAGTGTTACATTCCCTGTATCAGGTTTTATAAACGTTGAAAATATATGTAAAAGTGTAGACTTTCCACAACCACTTCGACCAACTATCGCAGCAGAGGAAGAAGGAGATAAAGATAAATGAACATTGGAAAAAAGATCTGTCTCAAAGCCATGAGAAATAGTACTGGCCTCAAGTAAATAGTTGGACATTGTCAGCCTTTAAATGATTTGTCTAATTCTAACATAAAAAAGTCATTAATTATGATTATCCACTGTAGGAGGAACGATATTCCCTGATGCCTGCAACTTTAATGCTTCAGGGTATTTTTGATAATGTGCTCTCACTGCAGAAGCAAGCTTCTTTTTTGTCTCTGTTTCCACTGGCGTTGGCATAGCATCGGGTAACGCTTCCAAAAGTGCCTCTACCAATTCATCTTGAGGTTTGCTCATTAATCCTACCCAGGAAGCCAATAGTTCTCTGTTTACATGTGACGGGATAGAACCCATGATACCCACATCATTTTGATCATGTACCAAAAGTCCTGAAGTGGTTCCTCTGTCCAACGTAAGTACTTGAAACAAATACAGAGTATGATAATCCAGTTGCTGTGCTTTCTCTTCGGCTGTATAGGTAGCATGAGACTGCAATGACTGACGGGTAATAGCTACATAGGTATCTATCACAGATTTACCCATTTTCTTGGCAAATGCTCTATCTGCTTCAAAATCACCCCTGTTAAAATCTTCAAGATAAAAGTGACTTACACCTCTGGTACGGTTTAATACAGGGATATTAAAATATCTCTCTCCCTGTGCTACACCTTCCTCGGCATACTCACCTGCTGATTGATCTAACATTGTGTCAAAAGTTCTTTTTGCATCATCATCTCGCAGAGAAGGATTCAAATCAGCCATAATGCGCCAATATCCTTTCCCATCACGCATTTGCGTCCAGGATATATGCATATGCATAGAAGAGACATGAGGATTTTTAGGGTGTATAATGGTTGATATTGCTGTGGCAGAAGAAAGCTTTTTACTCTCATCATCGTCATAATGAACTTGAGATACATTGACCGAACCACGGTCAAAGATCTTCTCATCTCTGGCTTCATAGCGTACACCACCACCATGTAACCCACCATCACGCCCCCACTCAATAGGTTCACACTCTTTAGACGCTCCAACTGTATGACTAATGTCGTTAAGTTTAGAGACAAAGTAAGCTTGCAGTTCTTCTACTAGCTGATACGCTATTTTAGCTTCGGGGGATTTTGCTTGAATTCTCATCTATATACCTTGAATATTTTAGAAAATTATAGCATAGCTTAGGATAGTAATAAATGGGATAGGAGGGGAAATGGGGTAATACTAAATAATTTTTTAGTTTTCTAGAGGTTTGGTTTTTAGTTTTGTATTTTTTACAAGTAGTCGTTTAGTGTGCTGTAGATTTGAGGGTTGTTGTGAGGGAGTGTACGTTCAGTACATGACCGAACAAACTCCCTCAAAGGTGCAGTGCAATAAACGAGCTACTAGCCCATTTGTGCGGCAACTTCGGCTGCAAAATCTTCTTCTGCTACTTCAATGCCTTCACCTACTTCAAGTCTAACGAAGTGAGTGAGTTCTGCTGTTCCACCAGCAGCTTTTGCTTTTTCTGCAATGTACTCAGCAACTGTTTTGCTGTCATCCATTACAAAGTTTTGGTCAAGAAGACATTGCTCTTGATCAAGTGTTGTGTTGTCTGAGATAAATCTTGCGATCTTACCTGGAAGGATTCTGTCCCAGATTTTTTCAGGTTTACCTTCTGCAGCAAGTTCTGCTTTAAGAGAAGCTTCTGCTTCTGCCATAACAGTCTCAGTCAATTGACTCATAGAGATGTACTGAGGTACATTTTTAAGTGTCTTTTTAAGTCTCACAAGTTCTTCATTCTCTTTTTCAATAGCAACGATTCTACCTTTAGTCTCTTCAGCTACAAATGTAGCATCAAAGTCTTTATAAGAAAGTGTACTTGGCGCCATCGCAGCAGCATGCATTGCTATTTCTTTAAGCACAGAGGTCATTGCTTCAGCTGTAGCAGCTGAATCACATTTTGCTTCAATGATCACACCATTTTGTTTATTTGAATGGAGGTAACCGTTTACTGCTGTATTTTCGTCAGCAGCAATACACGCAGCTCTTCTTACAACAAGTTTTTCACCGATAGTCGCAACTTGCTGTGAAAGATACTCAGAAAAAGGCTCACCGTTGATAGTTGAAGCATTGATTGCTTCAGCATCAACAAGGCTGTTATCAAATGTATGATTTACAACATCTGACATTACTGCCAAAAATTTATCATTTTGTGCAACAAAGTCAGTTTGGGAGTTAACCTCAACGATCACTGCTTTTTTACCATCAACTTTAACTGCAATAGAACCTTCAGCAGCTACTTTTCCTGCTTTTTTAGCTGCAGCACCCATACCTTGGTCTCTTAACCATGCAACAGCTTTGTCCATATCTCCATCAGATGCAGCAAGTGCTTTTTTACAGTCCATCATTCCTGCATCAGTCATCTCTCTGAGTTTTTTGATATCTTTAGGTCCAAAGTTTGCCATGATTACGCCTCTGCCAATTCTTTAGCAGATGCAACAGCGTCTCTAAAGTTACCTTTAAAGCTGTATTTTTCTTCCATTACTTCGATCTGTGCGTCAGTCATGTTTGCAACGTCTGCGAATGTTTGGAAACCTTCGTCATTGAGTTTACCTTGGTATACTTTACCAACACCAACGATTTTAGTAAGATCATCACCTTTTTTCTCTGCTTTTGGTGCAGCTTTTGGTGCAACTTTTTCTTCTACAAGTTTAGCTACTTCAGTTTCAGTTGCTGGCTCTGCTGCTGCTTCTTCTGATGCTTCAGCCATAACTGCTTCCATTTCAGTTGCAGATACTTCTTCAGCATTTTCACCATTAGCTTCTGCATATATTGCTTTACCTTCGATGATCGCTTCAGCCATTTCTTTACAGAAAAGGTTAATTGATCTGATAGCATCATCGTTTCCTGGGATTGGGTAATCGATTACATCCGGATCACAGTTAGTATCAAGTGGTGCAACAACTTTCATTCCCATTCTTCTTGCTTCTTTAACAGCAATGTGTTCTTTAACAGCATCAACAACAAACATCATGTCTGGAAGTTTTTTCATATGTCTGAAACCTTCTAGGTATGAAGAAAGTTTTGCTTTTTTTCTTAAAAGCATAAGTGCTTCTTTTTTAGTCAACATTTCTAATTGACCATTTTCTTCCATTTGCTCGATGATCTCAAGTTTTCTGATAGATTTTTTCATTGTTGGGTAGTTTGTTAACATTCCACCTAACCATCTAGTAGCAACATAAGGCATACCAGCTCTTTCTGCGTGCTCTTTTACTGCTTGTCTAGCTTGTTTTTTAGTACCTACGAAAAGAACTGTTTGTCCTTCAGCAGCTGCATCTCTTACAACATTGTAAGTATATTTGAAATATCTAAGTGTTTTTTGAAGGTCAATAATATAGATGTTCTTTCTTGCACCGAAAATGAATTTTTTCATTTTTGGATTCCATCTTCTTGTTTGGTGTCCGAAGTGTACTCCACACTCCAATAGGTCTTTCATTGTTACCATAAGTTCTCCTTGGTATATCGTTAATAGAATTTTTGCATTGCAAAAACTCGGTTAAAAGCATAGCTTCATCACTAGGTTTAAGAGATGGATTGATAATCATCCAAATCGTCCGCTGTAGTCATCAACACATTATGTGCAACCAGTCAAGGAATAACTACATGAGTATTTCCGTTATTCAAGCTATTTTCATAGCCCATAAATGAATAAGGAACGCGATTATACCGAAATGATGTTTAAAAATAAATAAGAGAGGTCACTATAGCTGTGGAAAAAGATCAAAGTGTTTGAAACACATACATAGGTAAACTAATCATACTTGGGGGTGTTTTTGACGCTTTTTTACCTTATTGTATCGTGGTAAAGCAGAACTCATAAAAAAATAAATTGCTCCAATTGACACAAGTACAGTAATAAATAAAACACCAAAGAGTGAAACGAACCAGCATATCATTAATAGCGCAGCGATTTCCATGATGAGAAATATAAAGGGTTTCAAACCACCTGATGCTATTCGTCTCTCATCCCACTTGTTTTGGTATTTCATATTATTGCCTTATTAGTTTAGATAATATAAAACTATATTATATAAAAGTCAAATAAAAGTCAAGCGATGTTTTGGATTTTATAAAAATTGGGAATATCGGTTCATTAACACTATTATACTTAGAATCGGTAAAGATAACTCCCTGATATACCTATTGCTGATGCTTGAGCAAAGCCATTAGAAAGCACAGAGATATTAAAATTCTTATCTTCATAACTTGCACCTATACTATGAAAACGATGTTCATATAGAATCTTCACTCTTTTTTCATCAAACTCTTTTGCAATACTTACGTAAGGCATATGCAAATAATCCATACTATCCAGCCCAATTTCTACTTCATAGCCAAAATCAAACTGTTTTGAGATATCTATATGGTATTTTGCTTCAATAATTTGTTTATAATCCTTATAAAGTTCCCAACCTGATATTGTTGGGTCATATTCTACGTAGCCATTATCACCGATAATCTGATTTTCTGTTTTAATATGTACTAAACTATACGGAAGATTATTCCAATGTGTTCTTGAAAATAAGTCATTCACTAAAAATTGCATTTTGAATGCATATGTCTTATTCTCATACAAAAGTCCAAAATGCAAGCCATACCCTATACCATAGGTAT
>QMKT01000063.1 GCA_003646505.1 Campylobacterota bacterium | reverse complement strand
TGTTTCGATCACAAAGATCAGACCAATAAGGATAAGCAGTACTTCACTTTTCCCTAAGATAGCAAGATATGCGATAAAACCACCAATAGCAAGGCTGCCTGTGTCCCCCATAAAGATCTCTGCGGGGTAGCAGTTGTACCATAAAAAACCAAGTAATCCACCCGAGAGAGCAACGGCTAAAATAGTCACTTCACCCACACCTTTGATGTTGGGTACAAGAAGATACTGGCTAAAGATGGCATGTCCTGTGATATAGGTAATAAGTCCAAGTGTAACAAGCGCAATAATAGAAGGAACGGTTGCCAGTCCATCAAGGCCGTCGGTAAGGTTGACTGCATTGGTGGTAGCTAAAAATACAAGTATCCAGAAAGGAATTGCGGCATAGCCCAGATCAAAAAGAGGTGTTTTAAGAAAAGGTACATAGAACTCTGTAGGAAAGCCTGTGTAAAGAAGCACTCCGGTTGCAAGTACTGCGATGACAGCCTGTAAGAACATTTTACCTTTAGGTGTGAGACCTTCGAGATTATCTCCAGCCATTACTTTTCCCAGGTCATCTTTAAATCCGACAAGTCCAAACCCGACAAGTGTGATCAACCCACCCCATATATAAAGGTTGCCAAGATCAACCGTTAGTAGCGCAGCAATCAGTGTAGCTGTGATGAAAACAGCACCACCCATCGTAGGTGTATGTCTTTTTCCTTCATGTGCAGGAACATATTTACTTATGGGTTGGTTTGCATTTTTTGCCAGTGCCCAGGAAAGATACTTTGGTATGACAAGAATTGTGAGTGCAAAAGCGATGAAAAATGCGATCCCGGCACGTACAGAGATGTATCCAAAAAGATTAATATCTAAAAGTTGTGAGAGTTCATATAGCATATGTTTTGGTCCCTTTTATGTTTAAGAAAGTTTATTTTACTATTATTTCAATAAAAAATACGAAGAGGTGTAGTGTGAGCAGTCAAAAAACAATTTTAATTATTACCGATGGCATTGGGTGTAAACCAGACAGTACATGTAATGCTTTTAAAGATGCTGTAAAACCGACCTATGACAGTTTATTTGAAACGGCACCCAGAGCGCTTATCTCGACACATGGTTTGAGTGTTGGATTACCTGAAGGGCAAATGGGGAATTCTGAAGTGGGACATATGACTATAGGGTCGGGACGTATCTTGTATCAGGATCTAGTGAAGATCTCTTTGGCGCTTGAAGACGGGAGCATAGAGAACAACGAAGCACTGAATGAGACTTTGGCTAAAAGTGACCGTGTGCATTTAGTGGGATTATTGAGTGACGGAGGTGTACATTCACATATTAACCATACGATCGGCTTGATAAAACTGGCAAAGAGCAGAGGGAAAAAGGTTTTTTTACATTTGATCACAGATGGTAGAGATGTGAGCCCGACTTCAGCAAAAATATATGTAGAGCAAATAGAAGCACTATGTGACGAAACGATCTCCATTGCTACGATAGGGGGTCGTTTCTTTACCATGGACAGAGATAATCGTTGGGAGAGAGTGCAAAAAGGGTATCAGGCGATCGTTGAAGCAAGACCTTCTACTGCATTGACACCAACAGCTTATATTGATGCATCTTATGACAAAAATGAGTTGGATGAGTTTATTGAACCGGCGGCATTTACAGGGTATGAAGGTGTGCAAGAGGATGATGTGGTGATACTGACGAATTTCCGTTCAGACAGAGCAAGAGAGATCACAGCTGCACTCGGAAATGAGCATTTTGATGAGTTTGCCTGTTCTTATATACCATTGCACATTGCAACGATGACCAAATATGATGCCTCTTTTCCCTACCCGATACTTTTTCCAAAAGTTGCACCTGAAAATACCTTGGCAGAAGTCATCTCTACTGCGGGTTTGAGACAACTACATACGGCAGAGACTGAGAAATATGCACATGTAACATTTTTTATGAATGGCGGTATAGAAGAACCTGTCATTGGAGAGAGCAGAGTGCTCATTCCAAGTCCCGATGTGAAGACCTATGACATGCAGCCTGAAATGTCAGCACCCCAGGTAGGTGATGCCGTACTTACAGCGATGGCAGAGTCTTATGACTTTATTGTTGTTAATTTTGCCAATGGTGATATGGTAGGGCATACGGGTAATTACGAAGCAGCATGTCAAGCGGTGAATGCAGTAGATACTGAACTTGGACGTATCATAGAAAGGGCAAAAAAGGATGGTTATGCGGTGGTGTTGACTTCTGACCATGGAAACTGTGAAGAGATGAGAGACAGTGAAGGACATGTATTGACCAATCATACGGTAGGTGAAGTCTGGTGTTTTGTCATGGCAGAAGGCGTGACAGAAGTAAAAGAGGGGCATGGACTTAATAATGTTGCCCCTACTGTCCTAAAATTAATGGGGCTTGAACTACCTGAAGAGATGGATGAAGCACTCATATAGGCTAAGTCTAAAAAGCCTTTCATTTGACTAAATCTCTTTTTCATAGTATCATAGAATAATGTATTTTTAGGGAATAGTATTATTGCTAATGATAAAACTTTTGCAGAAAATTAAAAAGGTGCGTTGCGCCTTTGTAGAGGAGAAGAAGTTATGGAAAAGAAAATGAAAAAGTCTATGGGCGTACTGCTTGCACATATTATTAAGGTCGATCATAGAGATGTAGAGAAATCTGTACCTTTGTTTTGTGACCTTATGGGACAAAACTTTGAGTGTACGCATGATGAAGTGAAAGACTTTCTTTATGAACTCATGGATAAAGAGTATGATCTGGATACACATATAGAGATCATCAATGATGCGTTACGCGAAGATAAACTTTCAAAGTTTCATGTTTTAGAACAATTGAACCATGTTATTTATTCAGATAAGATCGCGTCACATGATTATGAGATCTTTGAAGAGATAAAAAACAAACTTTTTGCATGTTAACTCTAAACACCTACATGCTACAATAGTTCAAATATTTTAAAGGTTTAAGATGAAATTTACAGGGAATAATGTTTTAGTGACTGGTGCAAGCAGAGGGATAGGTGCAGAAATTGCCAAAGGATTGGCGGCAATGGGTCTTAAAGTATGGGTGAACTTTCGTTCAGGTGAAGTTGAAGCAAATGCAGTCAAAGCAGCTATTGAAGCAGAAGGCGGAAAAGCAGAAGTGATCGGCTTTGATGTCAGTGATGAAGATGCCTTTGTAGCTGCCATGAAGAGCATTGTTGCAGCTGATGGTGAGTTAGCTTACCTTGTAAACAATGCGGGTATCACTAAAGATGGTTTGGCAATGCGTATGAAGAGTGCACAGTTTATGGATGTGATTGAAGCCAATCTTAAATCGACGTTCATAGGGTGTAGAGAGTCTCTTAAGGTGATGCGTAAAAAACGTTTTGGTTCAGTCGTGAACATTGCATCTATTGTAGGTGAGACTGGGAATGCAGGGCAGACAAATTATGCTGCATCCAAAGGCGGAACAATAGCTATGACTAAAAGTTTTGCGATTGAAGCCGCGACAAGCGGTATACGTTATAACACAATCACTCCAGGTTTTATAGCAACTGAAATGACAAATGTCTTAAAAGATGAGGTCAAAGATGCATTTACTGCAAAAATACCTATGGCAAGATTTGGTAATCCTTCTGAAGTGGCAGACGCTGTAGCCTTTTTGCTTTCAGATCACTCTTCCTATATTACTGGTGAGACATTGAAAGTCAACGGCGGGATGTTTATGTAAGAGGGGTCACAATGCCATTAAATTAAGGAGTAAATAGGAACCCTAAACTTGTTTAGGCAAAATCTTTTCACAAATTACTGTTTTTTCCGTAAACAAGTTTACGGTTCCTACGCTGTATTTTTCTGCAAAACTCTTTTGATGAGGTACCAAAAAAGCATCAGTAAAGCAACGATGAAAAAACCTGTCATAAGCATATCATTGTATGCGATCAGCACTTCTTCAAAATTCTTGATCAAATAGACCCAGATAATAATAGCGATGAAGGTACTGAAAAGTACAACAATCAGGGTAACACTATGTCTAAAACCAATTAAAAATCCTACAAAACTTCCCACAACCGGACCTGTCATAGCAAAGGGTGTCAAAACAAATAAAATGAGTCCAAGAACACCATAACGTTTGATCAGTGGTTCATAAGTATGTGCATTTTTTTTAGACTTTGCTAAAAATTGTCTGAGTGGAGGATAAGAGATAAGATCAAGCTTTTTCCATGAAAGTGCAAAAAGAGGATATAAAATGAGTACCATGATAGACTCAATGAAAAAATTGAGACCAACCAGTAAAGTTGTATCCATTTGAGTGGCTACACCAATGGAGAGACCTGCCATACGTCCAAATATGACGTTTGTTGCCGTAATACTCAGCAACTGTTGGAGATAGTCAGGAAAAAAAAGTGTAGAAAGTACCAAGAGTATGAGAAAACATCCCAATAACAATAAACCCAAAAGTAAGAGTTGACCCTCTTTATGTCTTAACAATGTATGATTGATCTTCACATAGTACCCTTTTTGGTATCAGATAGTTAAAAGTATAACATGATATTTGTGTACCATGTAAATAATTTTGAGGTACAATATATTACTAGAAGTAAAGAGAGGATAATCTTGGCACGAATACTTGTACTCGAAGATGATAAATTGTTTAATGAAACACTTGAAGATTTCCTGGAAGAAGAGGGATATCAGTTAGAGTGTGCCTTGGATCCCTATAGTGCACTTGATTTAAGTTATGAACAGGTGTTTGATCTTTATTTATTTGATGTCAATTTACCGTATGAAAACGGGTTTGAACTTTTAGATAAATTACGTAAAAGTGGAGATGATACGCCCTGTATCTTTATTACTTCCAGAGAAGACAAGGCATCACTAAAAGAAGGTTTTGAAAAAGGGGGAGATGACTTTATCTTAAAACCCGTAGACCTGGATGAACTTTTATTACGGATACAAGCCGTATTAAGAAGACAGGTGCGCAGTCAAATGGTGCAGATCGGTACTTATGCATTTGATATCTTAAGCAAAACTTTGTATCAAAATGATGAGACGGTAGAGTTAAGTATAAAGGGGGGTGAACTGCTGTTGGTTCTCCTGGAAGGTCAAGGCAGGCTGGTTCCTTTAGATCAGATCAAAGAACGGTTGTGGAGTTCCTCTGAAGAAGCAAGTAATGGTGCCTTAAGAGTGTATATAGCACAGCTTAAAAAATATTTTCCTACCCATATACAGAATGTACGTGGGGTAGGGTACCAGATGAGTATCAAATGATAAGTCGCCCAAAAGAGATCATTATTGCCACAGTGATCTATTTTGTGACGATGTTTACCTTGCTGACTGCTGTATACCGTTTTTTGGAAAATTGGCATTTTACAGAGTTTAAATTTTTTATAGCGGGTGCGTTGGTTTTTCTCATAGCCATAGGATGGGGATATGTGCTCTCAGCGCTTATTTTCGCACCTAAACAACAGATGGAAGATACCTTGACCTCTTTGACCAATGATATTATCCATGAACTGAATATTCCCCTCTCCACGATCAATGCAAATACTGCCATGTTGAAAAAAAATATGGAAGATGAAAAGTCCTTAAAGCGTATTAGACGGATAGAAGATGCTTCTGTGAGACTTAAAAAACTCTACGATGAACTGGTTTACAGTATACATAAAGAGATGCATACTATAGAGAAAGAGCGTTTTAATGTTCAAGAACTGATAGAAGAACGTGTAAGTGTATTTCAAGAACAAAAACGTAATCCTTTTATACTGACTATGGAATTTTATGAAATAGAAGTCGATAAAATAGGATTTGAACAAATGTTTGATAATCTTATTTCCAATGCGATGAAGTACTCTTCCAAGGAGACAGCTATCACGGTAACTTTGAAGAATCATATATTAAGTGTTAAAGATGAAGGCGTAGGGATGAGCCCAACCGAATTGTTACGTATACATGAACGCTATTATCAGGCAGATGATGCGAAAGAAGGAGCAGGTATAGGCGTGGCTTTGGTCAAGGCATATTGTGATGAGGAAGGTATAGACATTCATATAGAGTCTCAAAGAGGAGTAGGCACAGAAGTCAGTCTCAATGTTTCCAAGGTACAGGTATAAATGAATTTTATGAGGCAATTCATATTTCATTCATATTGACATATTATGATTGGGTATTAAAATTAAAGGATTATGTATGAACTTTAAAACTACAACCATTTTACTCCTTGAAGATGATCAACAGCTTAGTGATACTGTGAAGCAGTTTTTGACCTATCAGGGGTATGAGGTCCTGTGTGCTTATGATGGACTGCAAGCCCAAGATCTTGCCTATGAGAGACATATAGATATCATGTTACTTGATGTCAAAGTACCACATCAAAATGGTTTTGATTTTTTAAAAAATTTACGTGATAATGATGTACAAACACCTGCGATCTTCATTACTTCTTTGAACTCTGTAGATGATGTGACACGGGGGTTTGATATAGGATGTGATGACTACATCCGTAAGCCATTTGCACTTAAAGAGTTGCTGGTTCGTATAGAAGGATTATTAAAACGTCGTTTTGGTACCCATGAAGAGAAGATCAGCCTAGGAGATGGATTTTTCTTTGATATCAAAGAAAATATTTTGACTAAAGATAATCAACGGGTGGCAATTAAGAACAAAGAATCCAAACTCCTCACACTTTTTTTGGAATATCCAAATGAACTACTGACTTATGATAAAATATTTGAACGTTTATGGGATTATGATGAAGAGCCGAGTGCGGGTAGTTTGAGATCTTATATCAATACAGCACGGTCTTTTTTAGGTAAAGAAAATATAGAAACAATTAAAAATGTAGGATATCGATTTGTTAAAGAGTGAAAAAAAAAGTTTAATTCGTTTTTTACTGATTTATTTCGGATCAACTTTTTTACTTTTTTCTATTGCTTCATGGATATTTTACACCTCACAAAAACACCATCTTCTTGACCAGCAAAGAGATGCACTTAAGTTTGAATCTACTCAGGTCATAAGCAAGTTAAGAACCCTTCACAAGACTTACACTTCCACACTTACTTATCCGGTAGACCCTTTTGTCAAGTCAGCTATTTATGATCTGGATAAAAGGTATATTTTTGGGACAGATAAGCAAAGAGATCTTTTAACACAACAAGAGTATATGGTCATAGAAAGTAAAATCTATTATCTCTCTAAAGTAGAACCTTATTATCTTGGTGCGGCTTTTTTACTTGTGAGTAAAGAGTTAGATGAGAAGCCCATTATGGAGCTTAAAAGGAATATAGGATTATTTTTATTGAGCGCAGGGATGTTTTTTGCACTCTTGGGACTGTTTTTAGGTAAACTTTTTATAGCCCCTATGCGAGAGTCTATAGAAAAAATGAATCATTTCATTCAAGATGCCACACATGAACTGAATACCCCTATCTCTACCATATTGGCAAACATAGAGATGCTGGAAACCTTTGGTAAATGTAAAAAGAATGATGAGCTTAAACGTATTGAAATCGCTTCCAAGACTTTGAGTTTGATCTATGAAGACCTGACTTATCTGAATCTAAATCATAATTATTATAGAAATATAGAATCACTTGATATCTCCAATCTCATCCAGGAAAGAATGATCTATTTTTCTGTGATGGCAGAGAAAAAAAATTTAAAATTTGAGATAGAAATTGAGCCTGACGTTGTCTTGGAGATAGATAAAAATGATGCAACGAGGCTTATAGATAATCTTATTAGCAATGCAATAAAATATAATAAGATACAAGGTCTCTTAACGGTGATACTTAGTCAAGACTCTTTGAGAGTTATTGACACAGGAGGTGGCATAGAAAAGAAAGATCTAGATACGATCATATGTCGTTTTAAGCGGGCTAATAAGAGTGAGGGTGGTTTTGGTATAGGACTTGATATTGTTAATCAGGTTGTAGAGAGTTATGACTTTGTTTTAGACATCCACTCTCAAATTGGAAAAGGAACGGAGGTAGTAATTAGATGGGAAAAATAATCTTTTTATGTATGTTGTTTTCTATAGGCGTAGTTGCGGGTAATATAACGATAGATGACAAACAACAGGTGCAAGAAAAATGTTTACAGTGCCATAATCAGGAACAGATCCCCAATGGGCTGATCTATCGGCGTTACCTTATGAAATACAGTACAAAGGAAGCTATGAAAATAGCGATCATGAAGTATCTGAAGGATCCAAAACAGAAAAACTCTATTATGCCACATCCGTTCTTTTCAAAATTTTCTATGAAAGAAGTGTCAGATCTGGATGATGAAAATTTGAAAAAAAATATACAAACGTTTTTAAATACTTTTGATCTGAAGAAAAATTTGGTTTTACCTGAGTAACTCATTTTGTGTTGATGTAGTTTGTGTATGCTTTGTTGTTATTGGTCAGTAAAATAAGAAAATCTAAGAGAAAAGTAATTCATACTCACTTCATACTGCTATGTTATAGTATTTAAAATATGACATAGAGGAGTGATAAATTGATAAAAAATAATATACTAAAAAGTTTACTGGCAATAGCTACAGTTTTTGTAATGACAGGTTGTGGAGGAAGTTCTTCTCCTGTGGATGATGTACCTATTACTCTAGAGAGTCCTATAACTGGATCAGCAGAAGAATTATTGACTACATTACCAATAGAGATACAAGATGCTATAGATGGTCCTGTCTCCAAACTCTCTGAAGAGTTAACCAATGCATTATCTTATATGGGAAATGAAGAAAGACTTGCGTATGATGTGTATAATGCTTTATCAGTACAGTACCCTAATTCAGGACCCTTAAATAAAATTCCAGACTCTGAATATGTTCATATCACTGCAGTGCAACAGTTAATTCAAAAATATAAACTAAGTGACGATATACATTTTACGAACATAGATCTACCAGCCTTAGGGTATATGAATACGGCTATTGAGGATATGGAAGCAGGAACATACGATATAGCAAAAATTCAGAAACTGTATGATGACTTAGTGTTGCAAGGGTCAGTATCAGAAATAGAAGCTTTAAAAGTAGGATGTATTATAGAAGTAGTAGATGTACATGACTTGGATGAGTATATTAAGTTGGCTCAAAAATCAAATGCTACAGATATAGAGACAGTATTTACTAGTTTACGTGCAGGTAGTTATAATCACTATTGGTCATTTGATAAAGTGTTGAAAAATAAGGATGTTATTAATGGATGTTGTTCGGTAGGAGAAGATTATTGTAAAACAGAAAAAGAATATCCATCACACAATGGATAGTAGCAAACGATGTTAATT
>QMKT01000062.1 GCA_003646505.1 Campylobacterota bacterium | reverse complement strand
CAAATAAAGGCAGAGAGCACATGTAAAAAAACAATTGAATGTCCATAGCTAGTAAAGAGTTCTGTCATATTAATTTCCTCCTTCAAGGATCTCACTTAAATATACTTTTGATTCTTCCAATGCCGTAGTGATCTTGCTTGCATCTTTCCCACCTGCCTGCGCAAAATCAGGACGACCGCCGCCGCCACCACCAACGATAGGTGCGATAAACTTGATCCAGTCTCCTGCTTTGATAGGCGTATTTTTTGAACCTGCGGCAAGCATTACTTTGTCACCTTTTTTCATGAAGAGCATAATAGCGATATTGTCATATTTATTCTTCATTTCATCGATCATAGCTTTAATGTCACCGTTGTCAACTTCTTCTACAATGACATTGACACCATTAACGTCAACTGCTGTCAACTCTTTCTTATTAGAGCTCATTGCAGATGCCAAGTCAGACTTCAATATTTTTACCTGCTCCTTGAGCTTAGTAATGCCCGCAATAGGATTTTGATTTTTGAGCTCAGTCTTAATTTCAATTAAGTCAGCTCTCAAAGCTTTTACAGCTTCTATAGCTGCATTACCACACACAGCCTCTATACGACGTACTCCTGCAGAAACACCTGACTCTTTAGTGATCATAAAAAGACCTATTTGTGCTGTGTTATCCACATGGTTACCACCACAAAGTTCTATAGATGATTCACCTATACTTACAACACGTACTTTATCGCCATACTTTTCACCAAATTGTGCTTTGGCTCCCAGTTCTCTAGCTGCGTCTATGTCTAACTCTTGTGTTTGTGCAGATTGTGCAGCAGATATCTTGGCATTTACCCATGCTTCCACTTGTTCTATCTCTTCAACTGTCATAGCCTTAGGATGAGAGAAGTCAAAACGTAACCTTTTGTCATCGTTAAGTGAACCCGCCTGAGCTACATGGTCTCCAAGTATCTCAAAGAGTCCTGCATGTAATAAATGTGTTGCAGAGTGATGTTTTTCTATCTCTGCTTTGTTCGTATTTACACTAGCTTCTACCTCATCACCAACAGAGAGTTTTCCTTTGAACTTAGACAAGTTCATATCGAGGAACTTTTGTGTATCTGTTACGTTGGCATTTGCTATTACACCTGTATCGCCTATCTGTCCACCAGATTCTGCATAAAAAGGTGTTTGATCCAACATCACCCAACCCATGCCGTCTATAGAAGTTACTTCTTTAAATTCAGCATCTAAAAGTGCTAAGACTTTTGTAGAAACTTCTCTTTGTGTATATCCCACAAAAGTATTTAATCCATGTGCTTCTTTGAGTGCTTTAAAGTCACCAGTTGCTGCTGCATCTCCTGTACCTTTCCAAGCTGCTTTAGACTGTGCTTTTTGTTTAGCCATTGCCGTATCAAAAGCATCAGAATCCAAGGCTATATTTTTCTCTCTTAACATATCTTCTGTGAGGTCAAGAGGGAAACCATAAGTATCATAAAGTTTAAATGCCACTTCTCCATTGAAGGTATCTGTAGTGTTTTTAAGTTCTTGGGTAAAGAGTTTGATCCCTGCTTCGATCGTCTCAAAGAAACGCTCTTCTTCCAGCTTCATAGATGCTTTTACAGACTCTGCCCTTTCACCTAAGTAAGGGTACTGTTCACCCATCACATCTACCAGTGTATCTACCATTTTATGCATAAATGGTTCACGAAGTCCAAGTAAATACCCGTGACGAATGGCACGACGCATAATACGACGAAGTACATAACCACGCCCTTCTTTGTCAAAGTTCACGCCCTGTGCAAGTAAAAATGAACAAGAACGTAAATGGTCTGCAATAACACGATATGAAGCCGAGTTACCTGCATCATAATCATACTTTGTACCTACCAATGCACTTAACTTATCAATGTATGGCATGAAAAGTGTAGAGTGATAGTTGTTCAATACACCCTCTTTGATCGCTGTTACTCTCTCAAACCCCATACCTGTATCGATACTTGGCTTTGGAAGTGGATTTAAGTTACCCTCTGCATCTCTGTCATACTGCATAAAGACAAGGTTCCAGATCTCTAAAAACCTGTCTCCTTCTCCTCCCATTTTGTCTTCAGGACCATTAAAATGTTCTTCACCCTGGTCGTAAAAAATTTCAGAACAAGGACCACAGGCACCTGTGTCACCCATAGACCAGAAGTTATCAGCATCACCAAAACGAACGATGCGGTCTTTGGAGACATGTTTCTGCCAAAGTTCATACGCTTCATCATCACTGTCATGTATCGTAACCCAAAGTTTTCCTATAGGTAGATTGAGGTATTTTTCAGAAGTGATGTACTCCCATGACATAGCCATTACTTCTTCTTTAAAGTAGTCTCCAAAAGAGAAGTTCCCAAGCATTTCAAAAAGTGTGTGGTGTCTTGCTGTATATCCTACATTGTCAAGGTCATTGTGTTTTCCACCTGCACGAAGACAGGTCTGCGAAGAAGTCGCACGTGGAGGGTTAGGGATAGGTGCATCCCCTGTAAAAATGTTTTTAAAAGGTACCATACCTGCATTAACGAACATAAGTGTGCCATCATCGTTCAATGGCACAAGTGGTGCAGAAGGAACAAGCGTGTGCCCTTTGCTTTGAAAATAGTCTAAAAAAGATTGTCTAATATCCATGATAAAATTGTCCTAATATAAATTGAGATATTTTATCTAAAATGTGATTATTGGGAGTTAAAGAACTAAAATATGCTATCTTCTTCTAGCTATAATTTGACTAAATTCGCTCTCTTTTAAAGGTTTAGAAAAAAGATACCCCTGATAATTAATGCAGCCATTTTTTATAAGATATTGACGCTGATATTCATACTCTACACCTTCTGCAACAACAGTTTTATTGAGCGATTTCCCCATAGCAATAATGGTATCTAATAAGACGGCTTTACCGCCATCTTCACTGATCTGCATAACAAAATTCTTATCAACTTTGATGATATCTATAGGCAGACGATGCAGATACGAAAGTGAAGAGTATCCCATGCCAAAATCATCCATACTTATATTTACTCCCAAAGACTTAATGGCATTTAGCTTATTGATAATATTTTCATGATTCTCCAACAAAAGGTTCTCTGTAATTTCTATAGACAATTGTCCTGGTTCAACCCCATACTTTTTTAAAGCAGATTTAATGATGCTATAGAGATCACCTTGCTGAAACTGACGTGTTGAAACATTCACAGAAAAATTTATTTTTTCAGCACTCATTGCATTAAGCTTTGAAAGCATCCGACACCCTTCTTCTATCACCCAAGTACCAAGTTTTATAATAAAACCTGTACTCTCTGCAATTTTTATAAACTTTTCAGGATAGGTCAATCCCCATACAGGATGATTCCACCGTACAAGTGCTTCTGCACCTACTACTTCATTACTTTCCAAGTTTAATATGGGTTGAAAATAGAGTTCAAACTGATTCTGACTTAAGGCATTTGGCATATCCTGCTCAAGCTTCATCTCTTCGTGCACCTTTTCATTAAGATCATGGGTGAAAAAAGTAAAATTATTTCGTCCAAGTTCTTTGGACTTGTACATTGCAATATCTGCACTCTTCATGAGATCCACTGCAGTTTCACCATCCTGGGGATAAACAGAGACCCCAATACTTGCATATACGTTGAGTACTGTCTTTTCAATGTGCCATGGCTGATGTATAAGATCTAAAATTTTATGTATACTTGCAGTAAGGTCTGTCTCTTCAATATCAGTAAAAACAATAATGAATTCATCCCCGCCAATACGAGCAAAAATGTCTTCAGATCTAATGTTCTTCTTTATTCGTTTAGCAACTTCTTGTAAAAGCTTATCTCCAACATCATGTCCAAGCGTATCATTGATCTGTTTAAAATGATCCAGATCCAAAAACAACATGGCAAACTTATTATCGTTCCGTTTAGAATAAGAGATCAAATATTTGAGCTGTTCTTCAAGATGTAAGCGATTAGAAATACCCGTTAACATATCATGTTGAGCCAAATGTTCAATTTCTTCTTTTGCTTTATACTGCGATGTTATATCTCTTGCTATACACTCAACTGCTTCAATCTCTCCTTTATCATTAAATACAGGATGTTCAGTTACCTCAAGATATAGAACGGAACCATTTTTATGAAAAATACTTAATTCGTATGGAGGTGGATTGATGCCCATAAGAGCCTTATTGCTGTACTCCTCTACTCTTTCATTTATAGGATCATCTGTCAGGTATTCTAAATAATGTTTTAAAAACTCTTCTGTGGAATATCCGAGCATTTTCGTAATGGATTCACTGACATAAGTCACGATACCATCTGCATCATGGGAGTAAAAGAAGTAATAGGATTGAAGGTTTTTTACTAATCGATGGTATTTTTCTTCACTTTGTGCCAGTTGATTTTCTGAAGTTTCCTTCAACTGTTTATAAAGTCCTTGCATCTCTTTTGATGAAGCGTTCAAAGTATTTTCCAACAGTACTCTATCTTCATCATTATCGTAATATTCCCGATCAACAAAGGAGATAAACTTTTTCATCCGATCTTCGGAGAGTTTGCCTTTTGTATATCCTATTTTCTCGAGTTGACGTTTAAGAAGACGATGCATTGCTTTCCCATATTGTTGTGAGTGTCATAGTCTGATTGTGAAGATCACATGTACCCGATGTCAAAGGCGAGATCTCACCATAAGAATAAAAACCTATCTGCTTAGTCTCTTTAGGTAACACATCCAGTGTGGCTTCAAGCTCCTCTTCTACACGTTGCTTAAGTACCAGACGACGTCCAACACAACTAATGGCAATACTTAAGATAGGTTCATCTTTATAACTGTCAAGCACAATTGACTCTGCAGCTTTACAAGCACCATCTATCAACCGATCAAAGTTAGCTTTCATTAAGGTGACATAACTACCTTCTGGAATATCTCCTGCAAAAGTAATAGATTGTTCTTCTTCATCCACTGCTAAGATAGTTCGTACCTTACTCTCTTCTGCTTCAGAAGTATCTTTAAGTTGTAAAGGGAAAAGCAGACCTGAGGAAGGAAGTTCCTTCGCTTTTTCACCCAAATAACGTTTATAAATTTCAAGTGCCGGTTGAGAGTCAAGCGTATAAAGGATATTATCTTTTGACCTTGTTACTATACGCTCTATACCAAGGGTATCCCACCCTCCTTTGGAACCATGTCCCATATGAATATCATCACCATAAAAACCAACCGCTGTAACAAAATCTGAACATGCATTTTTACCAGCAACAACCCAAGTAGATTCAAAACGGTCGTCATCACCTGCGAGTCCACCTGTTACAACAATATCCTTGGGTAACACTGAAGCAATTCCCTGTGTAAGCTGGGAGCCATTGACATGCAAACCGTCTGAAAGTATAAAAATGGCTTTTAAGTCATCATCAAGAAGCTCTTTTACAAGATCTGCCCCATCATTATATGCGTTTGAATCAGAATTGATTTCTTTCTCGATTTTCCGTATACCTGTGGTTTTAAACTGCATCACTGCTACCACTAAACTCTCTTCCAATAATTCATCTTGCATAATCTCACCTGCTGTTGATGCACCTAAAAAGATGGATTTTGCAAAAAATTGCTGTAATTCTTTCAAAGGTTCCCTGATAAGTTCCTGTTTTGCAGTCCCAAAAAGTAAAACCATTGTATTATCAGAATCTAAAGAGGTATCAAAAGGTTTATCCCATTGATCATTATTGTATGTATACATATCCAATTTCATAATTAATCCTTACCTGTTCTGGTTTAATTATAACAAATAATTCATTTAAATCCAGTCCCTAAAGAAATTTAATTATAAAATTAATTATAAAATTAATTATAAAATTAATTAAAAAATAGTTATATTTACCCCTGTCCCTCCAGATATTTTACTCTTTTAGCGAGGCATAAAAGGAACTAATGTATTTCGTTTAAGGCAAAGCAATATATACATTGCTTTGCCTCACTTCTTTTAGAGATAAAATACACAGGCATCGTCTGCATCATATTCGAAGCTACCATCCCATATACCATCATAATCCGTATAATTGATATTTCCTGCATTAAATCTACTACATTCATAAGGAATATCATTTTTTCCATCATCTGCGATATCTACGATATAAATATATTCGTTATAAGGGACGAAAGGATCATTAGGATCTGTACCAAAGTAATCATAGAAATCAAACTCACAATTATCTGGTGGACTAAAGGTAAATTCCCCGTTTCCTTTTGTCAATTCCCAATCATACATAGAATCGCAAAGGTAGGGGATACCTGCATATGGATCTCCAAATTCATCTACTAAAAATAAGGTGGTTAGATTAGGATCTGGCGGATAATAATCATCACCACCTCCTCCACCACAACCACTTAAAGCAATTACAGCTACCCCTGCTACCAATAAACTCATTAACTTCTTACGATTCAGCATTTAGTGCCTCACTGTATTTAATTTTAATCATTTTTTTTCCTTTTTAATTATTTCGCAGTATAAATCAAAATTGTGTTACATTTGTGTTAAGAGTTTAGCTATTTTTTCACTACCCTCTTTTTCAACGATCTTCACAAGTCCTTTACTTCTTTGCGTAAGATCTTCATCCAGGAGTGCTAACACTTTTTCTGTATCTATCTCTTTTTCTCTCATGATCCAGGCAAGCTCTTTTTGAACTAAAAACTGTGCATTATAATACTGATGGTCACTTGCAGCGTACGGGTAAGGAATGAACAAAGTAGGTACAGCTGTCGCAGCGAGTTCCCAGAGTGTAGAGGCGCCTGAACGTGCTATGGCAAAATCTGCTTCTTGCATGTAGTCTGCCAACTTAGTTGTAAAACCAAATACTTCAGCTTCTATACCAAGATCATCATAGGCTTTTTTAACCTCATCTATATTATTGACACCTGCCTGATGAATGATCTTAATACCTCTTGACCTTAACTCTGACGCCATTTCTAAAGCCAAAGTATTGATCGCTTTTGCCCCTTGTGATCCCCCAAGAAAAATAATTGTATTAACCTTGTCTCTTATACGGGCTTTATCAAAAAATGTTTCTTTAATGGGATAGGCTTTTATCGGACTCTCTTCCAAATAAGAAGATATAAAATGTGTTGCATAGGGTTTGAGTAATTTATTGAGTGAACCCAATGCTGCATTTTGCTCATGTATCACCAGTGGAATACCTGAAAGTTTTGCAGCAATGGCAGCAGGCGCAGCAGAAAAACCTCCCACCGAAAATACCACCTTTGCTTTATGCTCTTTTAAAATCTTACGTACTTCAATCGCTGAAGAAAATATCTTGAAAAGAGATTTGAACTTGCCCAATAAGCCTTGATTGACAACCCCTCTTGTCTCGAGGAAATAGGTTTTAGAAAAGTCACTGTCATCTTCAAACCACTGTTTATCCTGTCCCTTGGTCGAACCTATATAGACAAGCTCTTCTTCACCAAGATACTCTTTCACTGCCTTGATAATCACAAGATGTCCACCTGTTCCACCACCTGTCATCACAATGCTCATATAATTCTCCCTTCACTGTTTCTCGGTACTTTTTTTGATATCATAAGCACCATACCTATAGCGATACATGAAGCCCATATGTGTGAACCGCCATAACTTAAAAATGGTACTGCGATCCCTTTGATCGGTGTGATCCCTGAGATGCCGTACGAGTTAAGTATGAAAGCAAATGCGATAAGTAATCCCACTCCAATAGAAAAAAGATAATACATGGGATTTTTTACTTTGGCTGCGATCTTAAAAATACGAAACACAATAAATAAAATAGTTATAGTCACTAATGCCAATCCCAAGAAACCTAACTCCTCAGTGATACCTGCCAAAATAAAGTCTGTATGTACCTCGGAGAGATAGCCCAATTTAAACTGACCATTGCCCAATCCTTCACCCCATATGCCTCCATTATGAATGGCATTAAGGGAGTTTGATATTTGATAAGGTTCTTTCCCTGTTGCAATGCGCAGTCCCTCCATGGATTCAAAAGGCAAGATGGAAAGTATGCTGTCCTGTACCGTCCCCCACCAACTTTTTATCCGTGCCATACGGTGCGGTGCAAAAAAGATGAGTCCTATAAAGGCTGCAAAAACCAAAGAGACAATACTAAAGAAAAACTTTTTCGAAGATCCAACAAACAGGAAAAGTACCATAAGCGTAGCACCCAGTACCACGACTTGTCCCAAATCTTTTTGAAATACTGCAATGATAACCACAGCTATAAGAAAGACAAAAAGATAAGGGGCATAAGCCCGTATCTCTTCAAGGAAACCCATTTTTTCTTTATCTAATAACTTACGTGCAAAACTCCAGGCCAAAAAGAAAATGAACCCTACTTTAAAAAATTCAACCGGTGCGATGGACATAGGACCTACACTTATCCATCTTTTAGCACCTCCTACAGCCTTCACGAGAGAAGAAGGTAAAAACTGCATTGCGATCATCAAGATAAAAAAGAGTACAAATAATAATAACCCTACTCTTGAAAACCATCTGTCCGGGTTTAATTTACTTAAAATTATCATGCTGGTAAAGCCTATAAAAATAGCCATACTCTGTCGCATGAAAAAATGCACGTCTTCAAAGTTGAAATGTAGCACAGTATAGGTAGAAAGCGAATAACTCATCACCAATGAAAGTGTTAAAAGTATCATGACACCGGCTAAAAGGGGTTTGTCTATCATCTCACTCTCTTTTACTAAGAAATTAACTATTATTTTATCAGATTTAATAGATAACTTTGTTAAAATTCTACATCAGGGAAGGGAAATATGAATAAAGAAATACAAAATCAAGCAATACATCAAAGAAAAAATAAAATTTCTTTCCTTTTTATTCTTTTGGTCATTGCTATGGGTATTTTTTTAACTTCCGTACTTAAGACCATCTCTTCAGACAGACGTATTCCCAGTCACCATTCAACCATCCATGACCGTTCTTTCCGAGGATCGATCATCTCTCAAGATGGTTATACCCTCTCTTCTTCACAAAAAACCTATCAGGCTGTTATACGCGGTGCAAGTCTAGAACCCGATAAAAAAACCCTTTTTGTCAAACTTTTTTCTATCTACAGCAATATTCCCGAAGCAAAACTTCTCAAAAAATTTAAAAACCGTAAAGGTAAAGAACTCCAGGGCAATATCATCCTCTCCAAGACCATTAATTCACGCTCGGCAATGCAGCTCAAGGCACTCTCGTATAAACTACGAAAACTCGATGTCTTTCGCTCCATCAAAACACGCAAGGGGATACAAGTAGTGTATGGACTGGATATTATTGAAAATGGTGAGAGCAGAAGATTCCCACTTAAAGATGTGTTAAGCCCTATT
>QMKT01000061.1 GCA_003646505.1 Campylobacterota bacterium | reverse complement strand
GTTCAAAGTAAAGAATGTCGGATGTATCGTAGTCTGTTGAAACTGTTTCTGGGTTACAGTTATACATAATGGACTTCACTCCCATATCTTCAAGTGCAAAGGCAGCATGTACACAACAGTAGTCAAATTCGATACCCTGACCAATACGGTTAGGTCCACCACCTATTACCAAGACTTTTTTGCCTTCGACAGGCTCTGGCACCGTTTGGTCACTGAGCTTGTCGAAGTGTGGAAGTTTAGTAATGTTCGTCGTGGAGTAGAGGTAAGGAGTAAGTGCTTTAAACTCTGCAGCACAAGTATCTACTTCATTATACTCAAGTTGTACTGACATTTTTTCTCTGGCATTATAGATGTCATTTTCTGTAAGGTTAAGACCCTCTTTCCCGTTAATTACAGTGGCTATCATCTCATCTGAGAAACCTTCAGATTTTACTTCACGCAGTCTAGTCGAATCGGAGAGTAGGGCAATGTCCATTTCTTTCTCACGAAGTGCCAACTCTTCTAATTGATATAAGAACCATCTGTCAATTTTGCATAAATCAAAGATAGCATCAACACTCATACCACGTCTAAGACCTTCAAATACATAAAGCATACGATCTGCATGAGAACGACGAATTTCACGTACAAGCTCTTCACCATCACATTTAATAGGATTAAATCCGATCAAATCAGTCTCGAGTGAACAGAGAGCTTTTTGGAACGACTCTTTAAATGTTCTTCCTATCGCCATTGCTTCACCTACAGACTTCATCGCTGTAGTTAGGGTAGAATTAGCCATTGGAAATTTCTCAAAAGTAAATCTAGGAAGTTTTGTTACGATGTAGTCAATGACCGGCTCAAATGATGCAGGTGTTCCTGTAATATCATTTGTGATCTCATCAAGTGTAAATCCAACAGCCAAAAGTGTTGCCACTTTAGCAATAGGGTAACCAGTAGCCTTAGATGCAAGTGCAGAAGAACGACTTACTCTTGGGTTCATCTCAATAACAATCATACGACCTGTATCGGGGTTGATAGAGAATTGTACATTTGATCCACCTGTATCAACACCTACTTCACGTAAGATCTTGAAAGAGGCATCTCTCATATTTTGATATTCTTTATCTGTAAGTGTCAGTGCTGGAGCAATAGTAATACTGTCACCGGTATGTACACCCATAGGGTCAAAGTTTTCAATAGAACAGACGATGATACAGTTATCTGCTTTATCACGGATAACTTCCATTTCGTACTCTTTCCAACCAAGCAATGATTCCATAACCTCAATCTCGTTGATAGGTGATGCGTCTAATCCTTCTTCTGCAAGTTTTTTGAATTCATCCATGTTATAAGCGATACCAGAACCACCACCAGCCATGGTAAATGAAGCTCTTGAAATGACAGGAAATCCAATCTCTTTGGCAACTTTTAGTGCTTCTTCAAGGTTGTATGCATTGGCGCTTTTTGGTAAGTCCATACCAATTTTTATCATAGCTTTGTTAAAGAGGTGTCTATCTTCCCCTTTTTTAATCGCTTCAGGAGTAGCACCTAAAAACTCAATACCTTTAAGCATACCAGCTTCATTCATATCCATCGCAACGTTGAGTGCAGTTTGTCCACCCATTGTTGGCAAGATAGCATCAACATTTTCTTGTTTGATGATTTTATTGATTACTTCAGGAGTAATAGGCTCGATGTACGTACGGTCAGCAAACTCAGGGTCAGTCATGATAGTAGCAGGGTTAGAGTTGATAAGTACAACTCTATAGCCTAACTCTTTAAGTGTTTTAGCTGCCTGAGTTCCAGAATAGTCAAATTCACAAGCCTGACCGATAACGATAGGTCCTGAACCGATAAGTAAAATAGTTTTGATGTCATTGCGTTTTGGCATGAAGAAATACCCTTGATTTTTAGTTTGATATTATAGCTGATATAGGCAAAAAACCCCCTTAAGGTAGATGTATATTAAAGGGTTTTTCAGAAGGGTTAAAAGAGATCTAAAGCACTTCTGTCTGGTTTGTATCTTTTGACCTTTTTAACCTTGAGAGGAGGGGCTTCAATGGTTTCATTCTCTTCTGCTACAAATTCAACAATATCATCTTGTGTTTGGTCAATGCGGCTGGGAATACTTGAAATACTAGGCAAACTAGGCATATTAGGTATGGTTACATTTTCATCTTCCTCAGATACAAGAGAATTATTTTGTTCTGTATTTATATCTGGAATACTGTATTTTTTTACATTTCTTGTTGCATTGGAGTCAAATCCTTCAGTGAGTCTTGCACTTGCATCATTGATAAGGAAAAATGTTTTAGGATGGAAAATGTCACTATAGGTTTTAATATGTGCGACTGTGTAGGAACTTTGTACTTCTACTTTGGTCACTATGCCTACGGGAATATCTGCAAAAAAGATGGCATCGAGTCCAGAAGTTACGACCAGGTCTCCTGTTTTTACTTTATGCCATTTTGGTATGAATTTTACAAGCATATGATTTTTTTCTATACCCAGCGCAATTCCAGGTGCCTTTGTTTCACCAATAAAAACAGAGAAACGACATTTTTCATCAGAGGTAAGGTACCCATAAAGTTGATTATTCTGCACTCTTGCTATCCCTCCAACAACTTGATTTTGTATGAGACCATAGAGCTTATTATCTTCCAAACCTTTTGGTTTAGTCAGTATGATTTGAGAAAAACTGTTCAATTTGATATAGGAGATAGTTTCAATTATAGAGATATTTTGAATAGGTAGATGACTTAAGTCAGGAAGTACTTCATAAATGTTTTTTACTTCTTCTATATAGTGTATCTGTTGGAGGAGACGTTTACGTAAAATTCTATTTTCAAGACCTAGTTTTTCTATAGACTCTTTTTGAAAAATATAGCTATGGCTTTTGTCTTCTATGCTTTGAGTAAAGTTTTTATAGCCTTGCTTTAGAGGGTTTATTACCCCTAGAAGTGTGTCAGAGATATGCTCATCATTGCGTGATAACAATACTGTTAGCATGAGTAACAGTATCGCTATAATTACAAGTCTAGTCTTCATATGCCAATTGTTGGAGAATATCTATTTCATCTAGTGCAATACCTGTACCTTTGGCAACAGCAAGCAGTGGTTCTTCAGCAATATAAACAGGAAGTTTTACGATATCTGAAAGGTACTTATCCAATCCTCTGATCAGTGCACCACCACCGGTGAGTACAATACCATTTTCTACGATATCTCCTGCAAGTTCAGGTGGAGTCTGCTCAAGTACCTGTTTAAGTGCTTCAGCGATCTCTTCAATAGCATCTTTCATTGCTGCCCTGATATGATCCGAAGTGATCTCTATGGAAGTAAGACTACCTTCTACTTGATCTCTACCACGCACGGTCGTTGTTAACTCTTCTTTTAATGGGATGGCTGTACCAATAGAGATCTTAAGCTCTTCAGCAATACGCTCACCAATAAGAAGGTTGAAATTCTTTTTAATATAATCTACAATAGCCTGATCAATAGTATCTCCGGCAACACGTATAGACTTGGAAAGGACAAGACCACCTAGAGATGTTACACCAATTTCAGTAGTTCCTCCACCAATGTCAACGACAAGATTACCATTTGGATCTTTGACAGGTATACCAGCACCAATAGCTGCTGCCATAGGTTCTTCGATCAGGTATACATAGCGTGCTCCTGCATTTTCAGCGGAGTCTTTAACAGCACGTCTTTCAACCTGAGTCAAACCGTAAGGTACACAGATAATAATACGAGGAGAGAAAAATCCTTTTCTTTTGTGTGCTTTTTCAATGAAATAACGGATCATCATTTCAGTCACTTCAAAGTCTGCGATACCACCATCCTTCATAGGACGGATCGCTTTGATGTTACCCGGTGTTTTACCGACCATGTCTTTTGCTTCTTGTCCCACAGCCAAAATACGCTGTTGTCCGTGTTTATCATATTGAATTGCAACGACAGAAGGCTCATTAATACAGATCCCTTGGCCTTTAACAAGTACAAGTGTATTTGCTGTTCCCAGGTCAATCGCTAAATCGTTGGAAAACATTCCTAATAATTTTTTAAACATCTATACTATCCTTTATTCTGACTAATGTCTTACGCTGTTTTTTTATTTTTGATGTACAAAGGTTGTGCCCCTGACTCAACTACTTCTTGTGTAATGATCACTTCATATCCTTCAAGTTCTGGCAGTTCATACATGATATTAAGCAGTATCTCCTCAAGTATTGAACGCAAGCCTCTAGCACCGGTTTTTCTGTCGATTGCTTTTTCTGCAATGATCGAGAGTGCCTCTTCTTCAAACGTAAGTTTGACATTATCAATATCAAAAAGTTTTTTATATTGTTTGACCAAAGAGTTTTTAGGCTCCACCAAGATACGTACCATATCTTCTTTTGAAATTTCGCCCAGTGTTGCAAGGATATGTAATCGCCCGATGAGTTCAGGTATAAGTCCAAATTGAACTAAATCATCAGATTCTACAAGGTGAAGTAGGTTCTCTTCTTCTTTTTTAGAACGTTTTTCCTGACCAAAACCTAAAGTGTTGGATCCAAGTCTTCTCTTAAGTATATCATTAAGACCGTCAAACGCACCACCACAGATGAAGAGAATATTTGATGTATCAATTTGGATAAAATCCTGATTAGGATGTTTTCTCCCGCCTTTTGGCGGGATGTTGACCACTGAACCTTCAATGAGTTTCAGTAAAGCCTGTTGTACACCTTCTCCAGATACATCACGTGTAATAGAACGGTTTTCACCCATTCTTGCAATTTTATCTACTTCATCTATAAATACGATACCCTGTTCTGCACGCTCAGGGTCACCATCTGCAGCCATAAGAAGTTTTGTAAGGATGTTCTCTACATCTTCACCCACATATCCTGCCTCAGTAAGGTTTGTAGCATCAGCAATAGCAATAGGTACATTTAAAAATCTGGCGATCGTTTGTGCCAAAAGTGTTTTACCTGATCCTGTAGGTCCAATGAGAAGGACATTTGATTTTGCAATTTGAGTATCATCTTCAACTTCATCTCTAAAGATACGTTTATAGTGATTATAAACAGCAACAGAAAGCGTTTTCTTTGCATTATCCTGACCGATGATATATTCATTAAGAAGTGCATTGATCTCTTTAGGTGTGTATAGTGTATGTGCACCAAGTTCAGTGAAATTCTCTTCCTGCTCTTCTTCTCCAAAAAGGATCTTATAGGCAGACACAACACAGTTTGAACATATGTATGCACTATCTCCTGCAATTAGAGGGTTTTCTTCACTCTCAGGAGCAGCACAAAAGCTACATTCTTTAGTTGACATTTACTATCCTTATATTTTTTTGCATCATATTATTTTGTCCTTTTAAAAGGAATGCCTCTTTTTGAGGTCTTAACAAATTCACAAAGTATTTTTACTTTAGATGATGTGGTTGTTTCTAAAAGGCTTTGCGCCACATCCTGTAACGGATTACCTTCTTCAAAAAGTTCTCTGTAAGCACCTTTAAGTGCATTGATCTCTTCACGTTCCATACTTCTTCGCATACCAGTAAGGTTAAGACCACGTAAAACAGCACGGTTACCTTCAGCCAGACAGAACGGTGGAATATCTTGTGACAGAGCAGAAGCCCCACCTATCATTGCATAGTCACCGATGTGTACAAACTGGTGTATGGGAGTCAGTCCACCGATAACGACATGATCACCAAGCTCAACATGCCCGGCAAGTGTTGCACCGTTCGCTAAGATACAATGGTCACCAAGGATCACATCATGTCCTAAATGCACATATCCCATCAGCAAGTTTCCATTACCTATCTTGGTGATGGAACCACCACCTTTAGTTCCAGGGTTAAGGAGGGTAAATTCTCTGATGGTGTTGTTGTCTCCGATGATAAGTTCTACATCTTCGCCATCAAATTTCAGGTCTTGAGGGATCGTACCTACAGCAGAATGAGAAAAGATACGGTTGCTTTTGCCTATGGTTGTTTTACCTTCTATCACCGCATGAGAAGCAACTGTAGTGTTGTCTCCTATTTTTACCTTTGAGCCGATATAGGCAAAAGGGCCAACAGAGACATTTGTTCCAAGGATAGCACCGTCTTCGACGACTGCAGAAGGATGTATTAAAGACATATTAGACCTTTATTTATCTACGATCATAGCTTTTAGCTCAGCTTGCGCGACTATTTTGTCATCTACATAAGCTTTAGCATCAAGTTGCCATACAGGACCTTTGTTTTTAATAACATTGATCTTATAAATCAGTTGGTCACCAGGTGTTACAGGTGAACGAAACTTTGCTTTGTCAATACTCATAAAGTAAACGACTTTGTTTTCGATCTCTTCTTGTGATGCATTATCCATACTCTTAAAAGCAAGTACACCACCAGCTTGCGCCATACCTTCGATGATCATGACACCTGGATAAATAGGATGACCAGGAAAATGTCCCTGAAAGACAGGTTCAGAAATAGAAACATTTTTAAGGCCTTCTATATACTCACCAGCTCTCAGTTCTGTAATTCTGTCCACTAAAAGAAATGGGTATCTATGAGGTAAAATATTTTGGATGTCAACAACGTTATAAAGCATAAGTAAACCTTTGTATGAAAATTCACTTATTTTACCGAATTGTTGGTAAAAATCGGTTTATACGTGTATTTAAAGTGTGATTAAAACCTCTTTAACATCACTGTATGTTTTGCTTTGACAAAAGATTTCTATCTTCTTTTCAGGTATTTTATCTACCACTAAAATGATAGATAGATCATAAGGAGTTACGCCCAGTTTTGAACGTAGTTCAACTTCTTCACTAAAAGAACATGGGTTATAGATGAGCTCTTGGACACAGGTATAGTCTGTACTTTGAAGAGCATTGTAGTATGCTAATGTGATGAAACGTACTTCATCACGATTCATATGGTGAACTTTGCCTATATGGTATTCTATCTTCCCGCGTGTATATTCATTTTTAAGTGTAGAATAGGGTAAAAAATGTGCAGGTACTACTTCTTTGCGTACACGTAAAAGTCCCATACTTAAACGCCAGTTTAAAAAGCGTTGTTTTATGATCTTGTGTGGTATACCATGTTCTTCCATCTTCCATCGTTTCTCATACATTTCTATACGTTCTTCTATGGATTCAGGTTGTACTTGTCCTGAGATAGGTACAAAGAGTTCATCTGCAAGTTTAGACTGTTGGTCACGCTGGATGTTGAGTCCGAACATGCATCCACAGTAGTCTTGACGGTAGAGTGCATCTTCTTTGGCTAAAATGTTCTGTTCTTGTGTGCCCGAAGCTTTACGGTAGTCAGGAGCTACAAAAGCTATACCCTCACGTAGTGCTAGTGCATCACCTGCAACTTGCAATTGTTTGAGTGATTTTTTGGGACTTGTGAGTAGGGTGGAAGTATAACTGTTTTCTCCCAACTCAGCAGCTTTTTTAGCAGAAACCTCAAATCGTCTGTCAAAACATACAGCACAGCGTGATCCTTTTTCAGGTTCATGTTCCAGACCTCTCACAGCATCGAGCCAATTCTCAACATCATAATCACCTTCTATAAGGTCTATATCTAACATCTTACATGAGCGTTTGACATCTAACAGACGCAAATAATATTCAGAATAGGGATGGATGTTAGGGTCATAGAAAAAGCCTGTGAGTTTTTCTTTTGGGTATTCTTCTTGGAGTTTTTGCAAGAAATAATGGCTGTCTACCGAACAGCAGATGTGGACTAGCATACAACACAGCCAGACTCGTTCCCACGTTGTACGTGGGAATGCATATACGATATTTTGATAAATTGGGAATTGTTTTGCTTACCAAGTTGAAGTAAGAATTCCCACGCAGAGCATGGGAACGAGATGTCATTTAACATGATTTGTCCATAATGATCTTAGCAACATTCTGGGAACTTCCATAAGCCAGATACTCTCTTAACTCTTTTGCTTTGTTAGCAAATATCTTTCTATCAGTATCATGATACTCTTTGAGTAAATTCTCAACAGTCACTTCTTCCTGGAGTATTTCCTTATGTAAGGTTGTGCCATTAGATTTGGTCAGTATGATATTTGCCAATCCAACTTGAGTGATACCAAGTAGTTTAGTACCTATGAAAAAGTCTACTTTTTTTGCGATATAAGCCAAAGTAAAAGGCACACCTATCAGAGCAGCTTCTAGTGTGGCTGTTCCTGAACAGATGAAAGCAAACTCTGACTGTGCCAAGACTTTATGCGTATCTGTACTTATTTCAAATTCAGAGATATCACCGTAGAGTGAAGCTATTTTTTCTTGTGAAAAGCTGCTTGGTATGATGAGTAGGGCTTTTTTGTTGGTAAGTTTTCGACGTACTTCTTTGAAGATAGGTAAAAGTCTGCTGATCTCACTTTTTCTACTCCCCGGCATAAAAGCAATAGTATTTGAAGATATATCATGGCTTACTTCTATCTCATCTAAAAGAGGATGACCAATATACTGTGCTTTTCCTTGAGGATAATAATCAACCTCAAAGGGTAAAATACCAAGTAGTTTGTCACAGTACTGTTCCAACTTTTTAGCACGTTTTGGACGACTGGCCCAAATTTGTGGGAGTATATAATAGATGATCTCTTTATCAGGATAAGCCTCTTTGAGTTTTTTTGCAAGGGGTAGATTGAAGCCTGAAGAGTCCATTAGGAGTATTTTATCTGCGTGCTCGGCAAGTTCTACCATCTCATCCGCCACCTTAAAGAACCATCGTAACTTCTTAAGTGCATCCACCACACCCATAATGGCCATCTCAGATATATCATAAAGAGGCGTACCTTCTTTTATGGTATTATCAAAGATACCAAGTAGTTCTACATCTTGTGTATGTTTAAGTACCTCTTTTAGATGGAGGTTTGATGAGGGTTCTAAGGCTGAGACTAATAATTTCATCGATGATTACTTAAAAAGTTCACTATGACTGCCTATATCTACTAGTTCTAATGTATTATTTTTGATACGGTAGATAAGTAGTAAGTCTGGCTTGATATGACACTCTCTAAATGCTTCAAGTGAACCTTTAAGTTGATGGTCTTTATACTTTTCTTCAAGTATTTCATCATTTAAGAGCTTATATATAATGTTAATATAAGATTGTTCTTCTTTATCAGATAGTTTTAATTTCTTGTAGCTTTTTTTAAAACCATTTTCACGTGAAAGTTTATATTTCAAGCTTTTAAATCCTTCATCATCTCTTCTACGCTTGCATACTCTACAGTGTTACCTTCATCAAGAGAATTTATGGACTTTTGTAGTTTTTTACTTGGTATCTTCACTTCAAAAGGTAGTCCCTTATTCATTACGACCATACTGTTAAATACACCTATAGCTTGAGAATAGCTCAACCCCATTTGGTCAAGTATCTCTTTTGCTTTATGATAGTTTGTTTCTTCTACTCTTATGGTTGTTTGTGTTTTCATG